>DATAMA010000040.1:0-19821 GCA_036260765.1 Desulfobacteria bacterium
GTACAGGTTGCTTATGGTTATGGGTTATTCACCGGTGGCCTGGGGATTCATTATGGCATTGAGCGCCTGGGAGCGTCGGCTGTTCCGGCCTCGACCGGCAACACCAAACGCCAGCTCATGTTAATGCAGGATTTTGGCACAACGATAGTTGCTTGTACGCCCTCTTATGCCTGCTACCTCGCGGAAGTGTTGAAGGAACAAAAGATCCCCCGCGAAAACCTCAAGCTAAAGGCTGGAATTTTTGGAGCGGAACCCTGGTCCGAAGGTATGCGGCGGGAAATAGAGAATAAATTGAGCATCAAGGCGTACGATATCTACGGATTAAGTGAGATAATGGGGCCAGGGGTAGCTTGCGAGTGTACAGCTCAAAATGGTATGCATATTGCGGAGGATCAGTTTATCGCGGAGATTATCGATTCGGAAAGCGGTGAACCGCTGCCGTACGGACAGGTAGGAGAACTGGTGATTACCACCTTGACCAAGGAAGGTATTCCGCTAATCCGTTACCGTACTAAGGATATTTCCGTGTTGAAACCGGAGCGCTGCAGCTGCGGGCGGACGCATGTACGGATGCAGCGGGTTACCGGCAGAACGGACGATATGCTGATCATCCGGGGAGTAAACGTGTTCCCGTCGCAAGTTGAAAGCGTTCTGTTGAACGCCGGGCAGCTGGAACCGCATTATATGTTAGTCGTCGATAAAAAAGGCCAGCTTGACACCCTTGAAGTATGGGTAGAGGTTTCACCAGAGTTGTTTGCAGACAAAGTGCGCGGCTTAGAACAGGTGGAAAGAAAAATACGGCGCGATATGGAAAGCGCTTTGGGTATTGCGGTAACGATTAAGCTTGTCGAACCAAAGACGATTGCCCGTAGTGAAGGCAAGGCCAAAAGGGTAGTAGATAAGCGTGAATTAGGAGGAAAATGATGGTAAACGTTAAGCAGATCTCCGTATTCCTGGAAAATAAGTCCGGCCGTCTTGTTGATGTTTGTCAGGCATTAGCTGAAGAGAACATCAATATTAGGGCTTTATCCATTGCGGATACGACTGATTTCGGGATTTTACGCCTGATTGTTGATAAACCGGTGGAAGCTTTCAAGAGATTGAAACGGGAGGGGTTTGCCGCCAGTGAAACAGAGGTCATTGCGGTTGCCATGCCGGACAATCCCGGTGGGCTGGCAAATGTCCTGGAATGCCTGGCCACGGGCGGGGTTAATCTGGAATATCTCTATGCTTTCGGTGGTAAACGTGAGGGCTGTGCATTGGTAGTGTTCCGGGTAGATGACATTCCCAGCGCTTTGAGTATTTTGTCGGCGGCGAAGATTACAGTACTACCGAGTGAGCTGGTTTATTCCCTGTAAAAAGGCCCGGAAAATAAATTCCGTGGTTTTAAGGGCATAAAATCCTCGGATTGAGCAACCCTAACAAAAAGGAGAACCGGAGGTGCAATACTTACAAGGTGGAGACCTACGTTAGGGGAATACTGCCTGATAATTACCTCGCTAAAAAACACGAATTGATGGATAAGGTAATGCCGTTAGGCTACCGGTTTACCCAACAAGGGAAAGAGGTCTTGTTTAACAAGACGGGCCGAATAGAGTCAATTATCAATGAACTGATGCCAATTTGCGACTCCTTAGGGCTTGATGTCGATGACCTTGAATTGCGGGAATATCGGAAAAACGACGACAGTTTACGCAGCAGTTTTTATCAGGGTGAAATCGAGCGCTAGAACCTGTATCAATAACACTAGTTTCATAGTTCGGATTTAAAAAGCCAGCATGCAAATTCGCAGGAATCCATGCTGGCTTTCATTATTATTTTTCTTTCGTAATTAGAGCAACAAGGCCGGCTAGCTTGTTAAGCAGCCATTGTCCCGGTAGGAATGTTTTGATCCGTTG
Source organism: Desulfobacteria bacterium (assembly GCA_036260765.1). GTDB lineage: Bacteria > Bacillota > Desulfitobacteriia > Desulfitobacteriales > JAJXUE01 > DATAMA01. Next base: position 1,899 of record DATAMA010000040.1, read on the forward strand.
GCCTTGTTCAACCGGTGGCATTCCGTCTGGTTTTAGTTCGTAAGTGTAACCCGTGAGGATTGCCTGGGAGAAGCCCATGTTTTCGGTCACGGATAAATATATATGCAGGGGAACGGTATAGGCAAGAAACAGCGCACTGCCTAAGGTAAGCCAATCCAGGTGATGAACGCCGCCCAGAATTTTGGCGATTGGAAGGAAATCAGTCTTTTTGTAGGCGAGAGCCCCAGAAATATTGGCGATCGATAGGGAAATATACCACAGGGAATAAACCAGGCGCTGCCCGGCATTATATTTTTGCTCGGGTGGTTTCTCGGCCCGGAAAAACAGGTAATAGCTGAATAGCGCCGGTAACTCCTTAAAATCTTGCCAAGTGAATAGCACTGTCTGGTAGTCTTGTCTAAAAATAGCGTAATAGGCTCTGGCCATCAGCAAATAGCTCAAAGCAAAGCCGGCAAAAAAGTGGATGTTAAGGAGAGTGCGAAAGTCAAGCTGCAGGAAGGAAAAGGGCTTATGAATATAAAAACCGGTCGGCACAATGATTAGGATTAGCAGGACCAACAACCAGTGATAAATACGGAGAAATGCTGACTGGCGGAGGGTCAGCTTATACAAGAAAGCCACCCCCTAAAAGATTCTAAACTCATCGATCTGTCCTTGTGGTTCAAGTAAATGGGCTGAACATGAAAAACAGGGATCAAAAGAGCGTACAATTCGCCCAATTTCGGAAAAGTTGTCCCTATCTTTGACTTTCGTACCAACGATTGCGGTATCAACTGCCCCGCGTTTGCCGTTTTTGTCTTTGGGCGAAAACAGCCAGGCAGTGGGCGTTATGATCTGGTAATGGGCAATTTTTTTGGCCTCGATCTTAACCCAATGACCAAGTGAACCACGCATCGCCTCCGTTAAGCCAATGCCGCTGCCGGAATCGGGAATTTCAAAGGGGGTAAACGTCGCTTGACCTGGCGCCAACTCGTCCAGCCACTCCAGCATCCAGGTGGCAATTTTTTTGGCGTCCAGGGTTCTGGCGATCAGTCGATCCATGGTCGACGTCCCATTGCGATAATCACCGCTGATCCACATCCTGGCTAACGGACCCATCTCCATTACCTGGTTTGCGTAACGGGGTGCTTTAAGCCAGGTATAGCCGGATTTTTTGTGCCTATCGGGCAGTGAATCCGCGTCAGCGGGCTTTTCCTGAGCTTTACTGCCGGAAAACCAGGTGAATGTGTTGTCCTCTGTAATCAAGCCCGGGTCTAATTCGGCATATTTGCCGTTTAAATATACACCGGCGGGGTATTTCAATTTGCTTCTCCCCTGTTGTTGCGGGAACATGCCGTAGGAGAGAAAGGTACCGGGGCCTTTGCCGATTTTAAAATAATCATTGTACCGGGTGGCAATCAGTTCCGTGTTCGGCAGCATATGCTCATTGATAAACCGGAGCAGCGATGATAATAGGCCGCGAAAGCGGTTGTTGCGGTCAGCGTCAGGAACCATAGAAGTACCGCCAACGATTATGCCGTGTTGGTGCGGTGCCTTACCGCCGTAAATAGCCAGGAGTTGATGGGCAAGCCTGCTCATATCTACCCCGAGCCAGTAGCTTTCCAGGAGTTTGTCGTTTTCCGCTTTGCTTAGTCGCTTATCAAAATTGGATTTGGGTACAAATGGCGGGAAATTAGGCGTATCAATATAATCAGGCAGAGCCAGAACATAAAAATGACGTAAGTGGTTCTGCAGAATATCAGCGCCGTAGATCAGGTTGCGCATTAAAGCAGCGTTAGGGGTTACCTCTAGGCCGATGGCATCCTCAATGGCACTCGTGGCAGCTACGCCATGGGCGGTAGAACAAATGCCACAGATCCGTTCACAAAGGTAAGTAGCATCGCGCGGATCGCGCCCTTTAAGCATCAGCTCGAAGCCGCGGAACATCGTTCCACTTGAACGGCTGTCGATTACTGTATTTCCTTCAAGGTCAATATCAAGCCGAAGCGGTTGGTGAATCCGGGTCAGCGGCAGGATGGTATGGGTCTCCAATTCTTCATACTCCTTTAAATTAGAGAGAATCCTGAGTGTTAATGTTTTAGCGTGCGACGGAGGCGCTTTGGCTTCACCCGGGAACCTGGCTTCCTCGTGCGAACTTGCTGGGTTGGGACTTGCTGAATGGCATGCTGTGCGGTTACAGCCGGATCAGAGGCGGGCTGTTGAGCGGCGGGGACAGGGTTCACTGCCTTAATCCCTTCCAACTGGGCGAGATTATGTGGGCCGGGCGGGTTAAGGGGCATAGAGGTTTCAGCAAGGTTTTTGCGTAAACGCTTGGTAATGATGTTTCCGGCAAAGTGCATTCCTATTGCTCCAAGCGTACCAACGCCAAGGGCCAGGGCGGCTTTTTCCATCTTAACTGTTCGGGTGGGAATAGGTACGTCCGGATAGCGTTGGAAGAAGGGCATTGAGATATCGGGAAATCCTGGTTCTACACAGCCGATGCAAGGAGTGTTACAACCGACAGGCCAGTTATCAGTTTGGTTCCACTCCCGGTTTGGACAATCGGCAAAGGTGATTGGGCCGCGACAGCCGATTTTAAACATGCACCAGGGTTCACCGGGATTATTGGCGAAAATTCCTTTCTCGAAGTAAGTGCGGCGCTGGCACTGGTCGTGCAGCAGCCTGCCGTAAAATAGCTTTGGACGGTTATAGGCATCCATTTCAGGGATACCGTAATTGATTAGATGATAGAGTGTACCGATAAACCAGTCGGGATGGCAGGGACAGCCCGGGGTGTTGATCACCCTATTGCCCAAAACTTCTTGTACGCCTACTGATTGGGAAGGGTTAGGGTGAGTGGCGGATGGTCCGCCAAAAGCTGCGCATGTGCCAATGGCGATAACGTGTTTGGCCTTGGCGCCCAGGTCCTGGAGCATAGCTAACCCGGTAACCGGCCGGCCGTTTTCAATTGCGACAATATCCCAACTACCACCGTCTGCAAGCATGGCGGAACCTTCGACGACAAGGATATATTGCCCGGACTTCTCTTTTTGAGCCTGGCGCAAAGCGGCGAGCGTATTATGTCCTTCCACATTCATAAACAACCAGTGATAACGTACATCAATGACATTGCTGAATAATTCCTTGACACTTGGCGTTGCTACGTTATCAAAAGAGATACTATTGCCGGTGCATGACCCTAATTCCAGCCAGATTACGGTGGGCTTGCCCGACTCTCTGGCCAGCACTGCTTGTCCCAGATCCGTAAGCAGCAGTTCAGCCAAACTGGTAGTCAAGGCCGCTTTTGTACAGAGACTTAAAAATTCGCGCCGTGTAAGCATCAGATTCCTCCGGAGAAAAACATCATCGTTAGTTATGCACAAATCCCAGACGGATTATGAAAACTACTGCACGGGGAAGGAATCTGGTATAATAGGAATAGTGTTTGACCAAATATGACTTTCGGAGGAAGCGCAATGCCCTGCCGTTTTGCCGAGGTAATCGTCAATGTTCATAACCGGAAAGTAGACCGGGCCTTTCACTACGCTGTGCCGGAAAAACTTCCGGTTGTGCTCGGTTCCAACGTAATTGTTCCCTTTAACGGCAGAACTGTTGAAGGTATTGTAATTGGTTTTAGTGATACGGCTCCCGTTACCGCCGTTAAGCCGGTTCTTGCCTGTATTGAGGGTGAGGCCATCCTCGACAAAACTTTGATTGAGTTAGCGAGATGGATCGCCGACTATTACCTGTGCCCGTTCATTGAGGCGCTGCAGTGCATCTTGCCGGCTTCACTTGGTGCCCGCCGCGAAATCATCGTTGAGATTGGCTCTTCGTTGGACGATCCGGATATCCGGGCTTTAACGCTGTTGGATCCTGAATTGGAAAAATTGGTTCAGGCGATCTGGCGGGGAAGAAAACCGGTTAAGCTGCATAATTTGACCAAAAGGCTGGGCAAGGGAATTATGCCCCAGATTGAGATGCTGGCAGCGCGTGGATTCCTGAATTTGACTACGGTATATAAACTACCGGCATTTAGGGACAGCGTTAGTGAAAATGAGGGTGTACCAACCCGGAAGGCGCCTGTTACGCTTACACCACGGCAACTGGAAGCGGTTAGCGTTATTGATGCTGCGGTTCACGGACAGGCAAAGACCGTGTTAGTGCATGGCATAACCGGGAGCGGTAAAACCCAGGTTTATTTACATGCCATTGCTCATGTTTTACAGGAAGGCAAAAGTGCGATTGTATTAGTCCCGGAGATCACGCTTACGCCTCAGATTTACCGTGAATTTTCGGAGGCCTTTCCCGGTCAGGTGGCCGTGTTACATAGCGGTTTGACAGATCGGCAACGGGCTAATGAATATAAAAGGATAGTTTCCGGTGCGGCTCGGGTAGTAGTAGGAGCACGTTCAGCCATTTTTGCGCCGTTGCGCAATTTGGGCCTGATTATTATCGATGAGGAGCATGAACAGACCTATAAGCAAGAAGAAAACCCGAAATACCACGTTCACGAAGTTGCTAAAAAACGAGCGGAACTTTGCGGTTGTACAGTTGTCCTGGGCAGTGCGACGCCTTCCCTGGAAAGTTACGCCCTGGCTTTAAGCGGCAGGTATACCCTGGTGACCATGGGGGAAAGAGTAGGGCAGAACCCTCTGCCCCCAGTTGAAGTAGTCGATCTGCGGGAAGAACTGCTGGCAGGTAATCACGGTATTTTTTCACGCAGTTTGTTGGCCAAGATGACGGAACGTTTTTCGCGGGGAGAGCAGGCTATCCTGTTTCTAAATAGGCGTGGGTTTTCTACGTTTATCATCTGCCGGGAATGCGGCTATGTGGCGAAATGCCCACATTGTGATATTTCTCTGACTTATCACAGCAACACGGGATTGTTACGTTGCCACTATTGTGGTTATACTGTTGCTGCTCCCCAGGACTGCCCAAGTTGCAGCAGCCGCAAAATTAAATATTTTGGGCTTGGTACGGAGAAAATTGAACATGAGCTAAATAAATTTTTCCCTAATGTAAAAGCCTTGCGCCTCGATGCCGATACAACCACAAGGCAAGGAGCCCACAGGCAGATCCTCGCTGCATTTGAGCGCGGTGAGGCTCAGGCGCTTATCGGTACCCAGATGGTAGCTAAAGGACTGGATTTCCCGAATGTTACTCTGGTTGGGGTCGTTTCGGCCGATGTTACTTTGAATATGCCTGACTTCAGGGCGAAAGAACGTACCTTTCAACTGATAACGCAGGTGGCTGGACGAGCCGGCCGTGGAGTAAGGCCGGGCGACGTAGTAGTACAAACCTTTTCACCGCAGGACCCGAGTATCAAATTTGCGCAGACTCATGATTATCAAGGATTTTTTACCCAGGAAATAGGCTTCCGTCGGGCTTTAGGGTATCCACCGTTTAACCATATTTTACAGGCTGTGCTTACCTCGGAAGCAGAATCTTCCTTGATAAAATGTGCTCAGGACCTCGACGGTGCACTCCGCCAGGAGGTCGCCAAACTAAATCAAAATGCCAGGCACCACCTGGAAATTCTGGGGCCTGCGCCTTGCCCGCTGCGCAAGTTGAACAACCGCTATCGTTGGCAATTAATTGTTAAAGGGAAAAAAGTCGATGAATTGAAAGCGGCGATGGGTTATGCAGTGAAACAGCTCTATGAATTTGGTACTACTGGGGGCCTTGCGCTCAGTTTAGATGTGGACCCGATTGGGATGATTTAGCCTGGTAATTTACCAGTAGGTTATAAGAAATGGATGAGGTGTGAATTATGGCAGTATATAAAATAGTAGAGATCGGTGATGAAGTTCTGCGCGAGAAGGCTGCGCCTGTGCCGAAGATTACCCCGAACATTCTTAAATTGCTGAACAATATGGCTGATACCTTGCATGACGCTGACGGAGTGGGCCTGGCAGCTCCACAGATTGGGATTTCCAAACGTGTCGTCGTCATTGACGTCGGCGATGGACTAATTGAATTAATCAATCCCGAGATTATCAACCGAGAGGGTGAAGATACCGATACTGAGGGATGCCTGAGTATTCCCGGTGTATATGGTGAAGTTACCCGTTCTGCAAAAGTAGCCGTTACTTTTCTCGATCGCAATGGTAAGCAGGTTAAGCTGGAGGGTAAGGGATTGCTGGCCCGTGCGTTCCAACATGAAATTGACCATCTTGAGGGAATTTTATTTGTGGATAAAACCAAAAAATTAACAAGAAAATAGGAGGGCTCAAGCTTGCGGGTAGTATTTATGGGGACACCCGCCTTTGCGGTGCCCTGTTTAGATGTATTGCTGGATGCGGGTCATCAAGTTTTGGGAGTTGTCACTCAACCGGATAGACCACAAGGAAGAGGCAGGCAACAGGCGTACAGCGCTGTTAAAACTGCTGCACTTCAGGCGGGATTGAATGTGCTTCAACCATACCGCGTTAAAGACCCGGAATTTATCGAGAAGATAAGGTCGCTGGCGCCGGAGTTAATCGTAGTAGTTGCTTACGGGCAGGTACTGCCGCCGGATATTTTAACATTGCCGCCTCTCGGCTGTATCAATGTGCACGCCTCCTTGTTGCCCAAATACAGGGGCGCTGCGCCGATTCACTGGGTAGTAATCAACGGCGAGGAAAAAACAGGCGTTACGACGATGTACATGGATGCCGGCCTGGATACCGGGGATATGTTGTTAAAGCGTGAAATTGCGATCGGGGCCGAGGAAACGGTAGGTTCAGTCCATGATCGACTTGCTGGCCTGGGCAGTCGGCTGTTAATTGAAACTTTAGCCGGGCTGAGTGCGGGCACGCTCAGGCGTCTGCCGCAAGATAATACACATTCTACCTATGCGCCGATGTTGACCAGGGAACATGAGCGGATTGTCTGGCAGAACCCGGCCGCTCAGGTGCATAATCAGGTTAGGGGTATGAATCCCTGGCCAGGAGCTTATACTGTTTATAATAATAAGCTGGTCAAGGTGTGGGAAACTGAAATCGTTTCAACGCCATTTATCTGGCAAGATGTGCAAGTGGGAACAGTTGTTAATGTGGACAAACACCTGGGTTTCACTGTGCAAACCGGCAACGGCCAGTTATTGGTTAAATCCGTTCAACCGCAAGGCAGTAAGAAGATGCCTGCAGCCGCTTTTGCGCGGGGATATGGCCTTAAAGCCGGCGACAAATTGAACTAGTGGGGGCAAACCGATGTTTTTTTACCCTTTTGACTCAACAATGGTAATTTTGATCCCGGCAATTATTCTGTCGCTTTATGCCCAGTTAAAGATATCATCGACATTTAATCGTTACTCCCAGGTAAGGTCGGCGGCAGGGTATAGCGGAGGGCAAACTGCACGCCGGCTGCTTGATCAAAACGGACTGTACGATGTGCAGGTTCAGCCGATCCCGGGAAAGCTTACTGACCACTATGATCCGCGTTCGAAAGTGGTGCGGCTGTCGGAAGAAGTTTATTACGGCTCGTCATTAGCAGCATTGGGAGTAGCCGCCCATGAGACCGGACATGCGGTTCAGCACGATCATGCCTATGCCCCGCTTGCTATCCGTACCGCGATTGTTCCGGTGGCCAATTTCGGTTCCGGTATCGCGCCGTGGTTAATCATTATCGGTCTGTTTTTAGGCCAAGGCGGCGGGTTATTACTGGACATTGGTATTCTGGCGTTTACTGCCGTCGTCATTTTTCAACTGGTCACCTTGCCGGTAGAGTTTAATGCCAGTTCTCGGGCACTGGCGTTTTTGGGAAATGGGTATCTGGTCAGGGACGAAGTCCGCGGCGCACGCCGGGTGCTTACCGCTGCCGCTTTAACCTATGTCGCCGCAGCGTTGACGTCTGTGCTCACGTTGGTACGGTTTCTGATGTTAGCCGGGGTAGGCCGCAGGGATGATTAACCGGCGGGTAAGCATTGCGCGGGAAGTCGCGCTGGAAGTGTTAAATAAGGTTCTGCTCCAGGATTCGTTTGCTAATCTTGCCTTACAGCAGGCATTGCGGGAAAATCTTTCAGCCGCTGATCGCGGCTTGGTAACGGAGATTGTTTACGGTACTCTAAAACAACGGTTAGCGTTGGACTGGCACCTCCAGTCCTTTTTGTCTAAGCCCCTTAAGGCTTTGCCCCCACAGGCCCAGAATATTTTGCGGATCGGGGCCTACCAATTGCTGTACCTGGATAAAGTTCCTGCCCGGGCCGCAATTAACGAGGCGGTTAATTCTGCCAAGTCCAAAGGCCTTAATGGCCTTAGCGGGGTTATTAATGGAGTACTCCGTAATCTGGAACGAAACAAACAGACGCTGAAGTGGCCTAGCAAGGAAGCAGAACCGGCTAAATATCTAAGTGTTGCCTACTCCCATCCGCTCTGGATGGTGGAAAGGTGGCTTAAGCGCTGGAATTTTGCAGCTGTCGAAGCGTTATGCCAGGCAAATAACGAACCGGCACCAACCTGGTTACGCACCAACACACTGCGCATCAACCGTGATGATCTGGCGGCTAGATTGCGCGCGGCAGGCGTTGATGCCACCTGTAGTTCACGGGTTCCGGAAGGAATTCTGATCTCGCATTTTTCGGCCGTCGAAAAGCTGGAGCCTTTTCAGCAAGGCCTGTGCACTGTACAGGACGAGAGCTCGATGCTGGTTGCGCACGTTTTGGGCCCAGAGGACGGGGAAACTATTATTGACGCCTGTTCCGCTCCGGGAGGAAAAACTTCACATATCGCGCAACTAATGCAAGATAGGGGAACAATCAGGGCCTTTGAAATTCATCCGCACAAACTGCAACTTGTTGAGGGATTGTGCCGCCGCTTGGGAATTGACTGTGTTACGGTGAGGGCGGGGGATGCCACCCGGTTAAGCGAGCTGGTTTCGGCTCCGGTCGACCGGGTTTTAGTAGATGCGCCTTGTTCCGGGTTAGGCGTGCTTAGGCGTAAACCGGATGCGCGCTGGAAGAAGAACCCGGAGATTATTGAGGAGCTGAGGGTCCTCCAACTGCCGATTCTTGCGGAAGCAGCCAAGGTGGTAAAACCGGGAGGAACCTTGGTGTATAGTACCTGTACCATTGAGCCGGAGGAAAACTTTGAAGTCGTTAAGGCTTTTAGACGTACTCATCCAGAGTTTCAGGCTGTCGATCTTAATCCTGTTTTGCCGTTTGAACTTAAGCGTAGGGAAGACCAGCGGATGGCGGCTAAAGGATATATTCAATTCTTGCCGCATATACACGGGATGGATGGGTTTTTTATTGCCCGGATGCAGCGGAGCGGTGTTTAGACTGGAATAAATTGGCCTATAATACTTGGTATATATCGTAGCCGTTTTTGGGTGACAGCATGCTTGTGTCAGGGTAGGGACAATAATGTTTCTTTCACTCTGTTCCGCAACTTTTGCCTGAAGGGGCCTTGGGTGACAGTAAATATTTTTTGGGTAAGTTTTTGTCTACCTTGGTTTTTCGGAACCAAATGTAATAGAATGTGATTTAGGTGATACCAAAGTGACGTTACCTTATTTGCGCAGCTTGAGCTTGTCGGAGCTGCAGGAGATCTGTTTACAATTGAATTTGCCGCGGTTTCGGGCGGCACAGGTTTTTGACTGGGTTCAGGCCAAGGGCGTTGGCGCCTGGGGTGAGATGACTAATGTACCTGGTGAGGTCAAGGAACGTCTGTCTCAGGTTGTGGCCTTTGAGCCAATTAGGGTGTTGCGGGAACAGGTTTCGCAATTGGATGGGACACGTAAGTATTTGTTCCAACTTGGGGACGGGCAGACGGTTGAGTCGGTGCTGATGCCGTATAAACGGGCTGTCTCGCGGGATCGGGTTACCGTGTGCGCCTCTTCACAGGTAGGGTGCGCAATGCAGTGTGCCTTTTGTGCTACCGGACTTGGCGGCTTAATTCGCAATTTGGCGCCTGGTGAGATCGCCGGGCAGATTTTGGATATTAGACGACTCATGAGTAAAGCTGATCCCGAGTTCCGCGTCAGCAATGTCGTGTTTATGGGAATGGGAGAACCGCTGCAGAACTATACCAATCTGCTCGGCGCTATCGAGCTGTTGAACAGCCCTAGGGGTCAGAACATTGGTCTGCGGCGAATGACTGTTTCGACGTGCGGCGTTGTACCGCGGATCATTGACCTGGGGCGGGATAACCCGCAGATTACCTTGGCGATTTCCTTGCATGCTGCCCGGGATGAGGTCCGGAACCGCCTGGTTCCAATTAACCGAAAGTATCCTCTGCAGGAACTGATGGAAGCATGTAGAAAATACATAGAGATTACTAACCGTCGGATTACGTTTGAATATGCTTTGATCGAAGGTGTTAACTCCAGTGTCCGTGATGCTGAGGATTTGAGCCGATTAGTCAGGGGCTTGTTATGCAATATTAATATCATTCCAGTTAATCCGGTGCTGGAAACCGGATTGAACCGACCTTCTCCGGCGAAAGTTAAGGAGTTTGTCACAGTCTTGCGGGAAGCGGGTCTGGAAATTTCGTTGCGGGAAGAGCGGGGAACGGATATCGATGCTGCGTGCGGACAACTGAGAAAACGCCAGGGTGGTGAGGGCCATGAGTATTATGAACAAGTTTGAACAATTTGCCGAAAAGATGTTTACCGGCGCCTTTAAAAAACACGCTAAACCGATCCAGCCGGTCGAAATCGCCAAGTTGCTCGAACGGGAAATGCAGGCGCACAAACGTGTTTCTGTTTCCGCTGTTTATGTACCAAATGTCTATAGGGTATATTTGAGCCCGGAAGCTTGGTCGGGCATTGGCTCGTTTGCGACGGCATTTTCCCATGAACTGTCCAAATATTTAATGCAACAGGGGCAAATTGGCGGGTATACCTTTTTGAGCGAACCACTTGTTGAGGTGGAACCAGGGGAGTTAGCCAACGGCGGCATTGAAGTTGTTTGTGAATTTGATGAGACACTGATGCCTACCGCAGAAGGACAGCCGGATGATCAAGAGGATCTGCGTGAAGCTACCCTGATTTTGACGGACACTAGTTTTAGCCCACAAGTAATGCAGCGTGAAGCGGGTTTCATCTTGGAGATCGTCGAAGGCCCGGATGCGGGAAAACGTTTTCCGCTTTCTTCCGGCTCAATCCTGATTGGCAGGCAGGAAGACTGTGAATTGGCGTTAGATGACTTAAAGGTGTCTAGACGTCATGCCACGTTGTGTTGCCGTGACGGACAGTTTCATTTGGATGATTTAGGCAGTACAAATGGGACCTATGTCAATGGCAGAAGGGTTGGTCGAACAAAAATTTCGCCAGGGGATCGCATTACTATTGGTAATTCGGTGCTGGAATTAAGGGTGAACTAGGGTGCAATATCTTTATGTCGGCGGCCGGCTGGCTTTTGTATTATTACTGTACTTTTTTTTGTTTAGAGTAGTGACAACTCTCTATGGTGAGTTGCGGACCGCTGCCTGGTATCGGGAAAAGAGGAATAGCCCGTTTGTCGGCAGGCTTGAAGTTCTCACCACTGAGGGCGGTTTAACTAAGGGACAGGTCTTCAAGGTAGGCAGAACCGGTCTGAGTGTGGGGCGCGGCATAAATAATGATGTCGTTTTACCGGATTCGTTTGCCTCTTTGGAACACGCCCGCTTTTTGTTCAAGGACGGGGAAATCTGGTTGGAAGACCTTAATAGCACGAACGGGAGTTGGGTTAATGGAGAAAGGATCTCAGCCCCAATCCAGTTGGTACCTGGTGATTATGTGAAAATAGGTAGTATTACATTCCAATATTCGAGGTGGCAAGATGAGGATTGAGGCAATTACAGATGTGGGACTTGTACGTAAAAGTAATGAAGACAGTTATTTAATAAACGAACGCCTTGGTCTCTTTGCAGTAGCCGATGGTATGGGTGGGCATGCTGCAGGGGAGATTGCCTCCAGTCTTGCTGTTAACACACTGGAGCAGGCAATCGTTAATTTCGGTGAAGGCGAAGCCGCGTTAGAACAAGCGATTCAACAAGCAAACCAAGAGATTTATCGTCAATCAGCGTTGAAACCGTCTTTACGGGGAATGGGTACAACAATGACCGCGGTATATTTTTACCGGGGCAAAACCTATATTGGCCATGTCGGGGACAGCCGGGCGTACTTAATCAACGGCCCGGAGACAAGGTTGCTTACCCGGGATCATTCCCTGGTTGGTGAACTTGTCCGCTGTGGTCAAATAAGTGAAGAAGAGGCCAAACACCACCCGCAGCGACATATTGTTACGAGGGCGCTGGGGACGGAACCGGAGGTACAAATCGACATTCTTGCGCCCGATTTGACGGGCGGCGAGGGTATCTTGCTCTGTACGGACGGCTTATCAAATGTAGTGGAGACAGCGGAGATTGGTGCGGCCTTTCGATCCGTACATGACCCGGCAACAGTTTTAGAAAGCCTAAAACAGCTGGCTTTGGCGCGTGGAGGCCATGATAATATTACGGCTGTCTATGTTCAACTTTCGTAATTCGCTGGTGAGCGGAGGCTATAGTATGTTTAAACGCCCAGTGGCGACTTTGACTCTGTTCCTGTTCCCGATCGCCCTGTTGTGGTTGGGACTGGGCCTGCTATATACATCCGGTAAGCAGGTTGACAACTTTATCTGGCAGGCAGCTATTTTTTCGGTGGTATTGTTGGCATATTACGCCCTGAGCGTCTTGCTTGGTTATAAGGGAGACCGCTTCCTTTTTCCGGCAGTAATGTGCCTGACGGCGATCGGCCTGGTGGTCATTGCCCGGATTGATCCGGAATTGGCGAAAAGACAGTTCTTGTGGGTTACCTGCGGCATTGGCGTAGCTGCTTTGTGCATGTGGGGAATTAAAGATTACCGCCGCTTAGCCCGGTATCAATACGTTTGGGCGCTCCTGGTTCTGATCCTGTTAGCTGTTACCTTGATTTTTGGGGCGACCAGAGGCGGGGCTACCAGTTGGCTTGGAGTCGGATCGCTTAGCTTTGAGCCAGAGGAATTTGTTAAAATCGCCATGATTATTTTCCTGGCCATCTATCTAAAAAACAATCGTGAGTTGCTCACAATCGGCACGGTTCAGGTCGGGCGTTTTTCCGTGCCGGAACCACGGGTGTTTGGCCCTCTGGCGCTGCTGGTCGGGGTCTCACTGTTGTTACTTGCTGCCCAAAAGAGTCTCGGTACAGCGCTTGTCTTTTACGGGGTAGCTTTATTTATGGTGTATCTGGCAACTGAAAAGGGCAGTTATTTGCTGCTTGGTATACCGGTGTTTTTAGGCACTGGTTTTTTGGGTTATAAGCTGTTTCATCATGTCCAGACCCGGGTAGAAATATGGCTGAATCCCTGGGCGACGGTATATGCTCAGGGCAGCCAGATAGCTCAATCGTTATTTGCCATTGGCAGCGGCGGGCTGTTTGGGCTTGGCTTGGGCCATGGTTTAGGTGCCACGAGAATTCCTGCCTCGGAGACCGACTTTATTTTTGCTGTCATCGCCGAGGAATTTGGCTTTATTGGCGCAATGGCGATTCTCCTTTTGTTTATTGTAATTATCTATCGTTGTTTCGTGATTGCACTCAAGGCTAATGACGAATTTGGTACGCTTCTGGCCGGTGGTTTGGGTTTTTTGTTTGCGCTGGAGGCGTTAATAATCGTAGCAGGAGTTACCAAACTCCTGCCCTTGACGGGAATACCGCTACCTTGGGTTAGTTACGGCGGTAGTTCATTTCTTGTGCATATGTTTCTTCTGGGCTGCCTGAGCAATATTTCGCATATCTCTGAGTCCTACGGAACAGCATCTCAACTCAGGGTCGGAAAGGGGATTACCGGGTGACGAGGAGTATTAAAAGGGCTGCCCTCGGTCTGACGATCTGTTTTAGTATTTTGAGTCTGGGTTTAGTTTACTGGCAGTTCATCAATAGTGATGAACTGTTAACCAAACCGGGTAACCTTCGGGCAATCTATATGGAACAAGAAATTTGGCGTGGAGGAATTTTTGACCGGAATGGCGAAATATTGGCGAAAAGTTATACACCGGACGAGATGCTAAAGCTAGTCGGTAAAAAAGTTATGCCGGCGATAAGGCCGCCGGGTAGCAATTATCCGCTTCAGGTCAGGTATTTCCCGCAAGGCGACTTGTTTGCGCATGTGGTTGGTGAATATTCATTTATTTATGGGAAAACAGGGTTAGAAAGTTCACTAAATAAAACATTATTGGGTTTGGGCCCTAATGAAAGCATCGAGAGTGCAGCGGATCAGTTAATCAATGAACCGCGGCGGGGCAATGATGTGGTATTAACGCTGGACAGCAAGATTCAAGCGGCAGCGGTAGAAGGCCTGGCCGGTAAATCCGGTGCAGCTGTGGCGATAAACCCTAAAACCGGCGAAATTTTGGCAATGGCCAGCGCACCGACCTTTGACCCTAATCAACTTGATACTAATTATCAAGCAATCAATGCCATTGGCCAGCAAGTGTTTGTCAATAAGGCAATTAATGCAACGTTTGCGCCGGGCTCCACGATGAAGTTGGTGACTGCGGGCGCATTGCTGCGGTCCGGTATTGATGTTAATCAGGTTTATAACGATACCGGGCATGATCGGGTTAAAGCAAACGGGGAGAGCCGTGATGTAGTTGATGAGCTGCAAGGTGGTTACGGTAACGTGGACTTTTATAAAGCGTTAGCGTACTCCAGCAATACCTATTTTGCAACGCGGGCAGCTATGGCCGGAAGCAGTCAATTCCTGGCGGCTACACGCCGCTTCGGTTTTGGTCAGCAAATCCCTCTGTGGGAATTAGAAAATCAAAACAACCCGATTCGGGCCGGCCTGGTCAATAGTACCGGGGTCCCTTCACAGCTCAATTTGGGAGCGTTGATGGATAGTGCTTACGGTCAGGCTCAGGTCCAGGTCACACCTTTGCACATGGCGATGATTGGGGCGGCAATTGCCAACAATGGTCAAATGATGCGTCCGGCGTTGGTCGAAAAAGTCATCGGTCCTAATCAACAAACTGTATACCGCTTTCAACCGGAAGTTTGGCTGAATCCGCTTAATCCAGGGGAAGCGCAAGAAATCAAGCAGGGAATGCTTGATGCCGTTCAATACGGTACCGCGAGCAACCTGGCGATACCAGGAATCAGCATGGCGGCGAAAACGGGATCAGCGGAAACGGGTGACCGGAACAAGCCTGCGAACGGTTGGTTTGTAGCGTTCGCACCGGCTGATAACCCGGTGATTGCCGTAGCAGTGTTAGTAGAAGGCGGCGGCACAGGTGCCGGTTCGGCCGGGCCAATCGCCCGAAACATGATTCTTGCAGCAGTTAGGGAAAGTAGGTAACAAGTATGAATAAGTGTTTCGGCAATGGAAGATATCAGGTCCTTGACAAGTTGGGCACGGGTGGAATGGCAATTGTTTATATGGCTCAAGATACGCTCTTGAACCGGATTGTCACGATCAAAGTGTTAAGGGATCAATTTGCCAGTGATGAAGATTTTTTAAAGCGCTTCCGGCGCGAGGCGCAGGCGGTAGCCAGTCTGTCCCATCCGAACATCGTTTCTGTTTATGACGTTGGTAAGGATGAAGAACAGGAATACATTGTGATGGAATATGTACAGGGGCGTAATCTGAAAGAATACATTAAGGAAAATGCTCCGTTGCCAATGGAAAAGGCGATAGATATTGCCCAGCAGATTTGCGGTGCGCTGGACCATGCTCATAAGCACCAGATTATTCACCGAGATATCAAACCACACAATATCTTATTGACACCGGAAGGCGTGGCTAAGGTGACTGATTTTGGCATTGCCAGAGCAGTATCGGCAGCAACAGTCACGCATACGGGTACTATTGTCGGATCGGTACATTATTTTTCGCCTGAACAAGCCAGGGGTGAAATTACCGGGGGACAATCGGATATCTATTCATTAGGGATTATTCTCTATGAAATGGTTACCGGGCAGGTACCGTTCGATGGGGAAAGTCCAATTGCGATCGCGCTTAAACATATGAATGAAAAGGCTCAACTACCCTCGGCAATCAATCCTAAAGTGCCGAAAAACCTGGAACAGGTAATAGAACGCGCCATTGCCAAATATCCGGAAGAACGTTACCCTACCGCTCTCCGGTTTAAGGAGGATTTAACCCGGGTATTACAGGGCTTGGAAACGACCCCATTTGTCCCGAGTAAACGGGTTAGCGCCAATGAAGCCACCCAGGTGATCAGAGCTCCCAAAGAGGCGCTGACTGCGGAAATGCCTAAGGAAGATGGGCCTGAACCACCGGCTAATGTTAAACCCAAACGAAAAATAAAGCCGATTGGCTGGGTGGCAATCGCAATTGTCATCTTGGCGATTATCGGCGGTGCCTATGCCTGGGTAAGTTCATATCTCAATGTTCCGGATACCACAATGCCCGATCTTACTAATTTGACAGTAACACAGGCATCGGAAAAATTAAAACTAAACAAATTGCAACTCAATGCCGAAAATGTTAAGTATGAGTATAACGATACTGTTAAGCAAAACCAGATTATTAGGCAGGACCCTCCGGCGAATTCGGTTATTAAGATTAATCGTCCGGACGTTACCGTTTGGGTGAGTCAGGGTCCGGAATTAGCAACAATGCCAGATTTAATCAGTACCAAAACTGATAAAGATACCGCTTTGACGGAAATTCAGAAAGCGGGATTTACTTCTACCCCTAGCGTTCAGTATGCAAATGACGATACCACCCCCGTGAACGATGTTATTAGACAGAGTCCGGCTCCAAACGCTCAGACAGCCAAAAACGGACCAGTCTCCATCGTAATCAGCAAAGGGCCCGCCGCCAAAACAATCCAAATGCCAAATGTTGTCGGCAGTCTACAGGCAGACGCCACGGATATTTTAAGCCAACAACAATTAACCGTAACTACCGAAACCCAAGGGAGTAATACTTATCTGAAAGGGTATGTGATTCAGACCCAACCGGCTGCTAATCAAAGTGTTCTGCAGGGTTCACAGGTTAAGCTGATTGTTAGTGCCGGGCCGGGGCCGGTGCCAAAGCAGATTCCTACCCAGGACATTTCTGATGCGGTAAGCAATTTGAAGATACCGGATGACAAGAAATCGCATGAAGTGACGATTAAGTTAAGTGACCTAAACGGCGTACAAACGTTATATGATTTCCCGTATACAGCCGGGACGCAGTTTACGCCGGATAAGCCGGTCCCCTATTTGCCCCCGGCAAAACTGCAAATTTTTGTGGATAAAAACCTGAGCTATGAGCAGGATTATAACTAAGAGGTTTGTATATGCTGGAAGGGATTATTACAAAAGGGTATAGCGGGTTTTACTATGTGTTTACGGATGGACAGGTAAAAGAGTGCTCACTGCGAGGACGCTTCCGGCATAAAGACGTAGATTTTTTACCCGGCGATAAAGTGCTCATTTCGCTGTTGAAAAACGGTAAAGGCGTAGTGGAAGAAGTACTCCCGCGCAGAAATTCCCTGTTGCGCCCAACTATTGCTAATGTTGACCAGGTTATCATCGTTTTGGCAATTGACAACCCCGCGCCAGATTTGAATCTCCTTGACCGCTTATTAATCCAGGTGGAGGCGGCAGGCGTTTCTCCGCTGATTTGTTTTAATAAAATAGACTTATTATCGTCCAAGACGGAAAATCTGGCGGTGATTTACCGTAAAGTCGGGTACTATACCCTCGAGGTATCTGCTCATACGAACAAAGGAATTTTGGATTTGCGCAAAGCTTTGAAGGATAAAGTCAGTGTATTTGCCGGGCCATCAGGGGTTGGCAAGTCTTCTTTGCTGAATACTGTCCAACCCGGAGTTTCCCTTAAAACGGGTGATGTCAGTCAGAAGTTGCGGCGGGGCCGCCATACCACTCGCCATGTCGAATTGTTACACCTGGATGGGGGAGGATTGGTTGCAGATACACCGGGATTTAGCGCTCTGAGCCTGCCGGTAATGAAACGCAACGAATTGGCTGGCTTTTTCCCGGAAATGGATGAGCT
>DATAMA010000041.1:0-3075 GCA_036260765.1 Desulfobacteria bacterium
CTCTGATGCCAAGGTTGTCCTCGTTGACAAAGCCAATATCAAACGCAGCGGTTGCCTGGCTGCAGGGGTTAATGCCCGTGGCACAAATTACCGCCTTGGCACAAATTACATAGAGCGTTTCTTGATCGAGGGAAAATCCCCAGGCCCCAATCACTTGGCCTTTTTCCAGGAGATAGTCGCAGATATTGACGTGGTTCAACACGGTAACCTTGGGATAACTGTTGACTGCTTCAGCCAAAATTGGTTTGATGTTTTCGCCGTTGATTTTAATGCTATGCCTGCCGCGCGCGACATAATTGCCTTGCTCATCCTTCAGGATCGGCAGGCCGAGTTGTTCAATCTTCTGGGTTACCTTATTTAACCGCCGCCCAATCGAATAGACCAAGTCACGGCGAATCACCTGTTCAAACTCCTTGTTGACATACTCTACATATGACTCTGGGGTCTCCCCCGGGGTAATATAAGCGTTTAGGGCATTAACCCCTGCAGCCAGGCAACCGCTGCGTTTGATATTGGCTTTGTCAACGAGGACAACCTTGGCATCAGAGTTTTCCGCAAGCGTAATCGCACTGTAACAGCCGGCCGCCCCGCCGCCAATGATCAATATATCTGTCTCCAGTTCCTCTAGTCTTAACATTGCCCTCTCCTCACAAACAGGAATGTCCGGTTAAAAAGTCCAGGACCTTTTCCGCAGATTCTTGCACACTCTCTGCGTCACTGTGCAAGGTCAATTCCGGATTGGTCGGCGCTTCATAGGGCGAAGTAATTCCGGTAAATTCTTTAATCTCCCCTGCTCTGGCCTTAGCGTATAGCTCTTTAGGATCACGGCCTTCACAAACTTCCAGCGGACAGTTTACGTATACCTCGACAAAGTCCGGTCCTAAAATAGTTCTTAACAGCTTCCTATCCTCATTCAAAGGTGAAATAAACGCTGCCAGGACAATCACCCCAGCGTCAACAAACAGTCTTGCTACCTCCCCGATTCGGCGGATATTTTCCTTGCGTTCCGGGAGTGTAAAACCTAGGTCCTTATTTAAACCGTGTCGGATATTGTCTCCATCGAGCACATAAGTAAGCTTTCCGGACTCATGCAGAGTCCTGGCCACCGCGTTGGCGATCGTCGATTTACCTGATCCGGACAAACCGGTAAACCACAGCAGCAGTCCTTTTTGCCCCAGCAGTTTTTCCCGTTCCGACCTGACGACGCTTTCTTGATGCCAAACAACATTTGTCGCCTTATTTACCGCCATTTTGGTTCCTCCTCGGTATCAAGTCTTGTTTAGGCCCCACCGGAAACGAATGTTGGCCTCAATGTTGCTGAAGACGAGTTTATCGATCGTCAGCCCCAAAAAGATAATTACTACCATCACTGCCACAACCTGGCTAATGCCGCCCCATTCTCTACCGGCCATTAATACCTGGCCCAAGCCTCTGGTCGCTGAAATCATCTCTCCTGCCATCAGCCCCCGCCAAGCAAAGGCCCAACCTTGTTTGAGCCCGGCAATCAGGATCGGGAGGGACGCCGGAATAATAATGTCTTTATATGCTCTAAATCCCTTGGCACCCAAAGTTTTACCTGCTCGGATAAAAATCGGGTTCACGTTTTGAATTCCGCTCAATGTCGCCAAAGTAATGGCAAAAGTTGAGCCAATTGCAATTAAGAAGATAATTGCGCTTTCATTAGGACCATACCAGAGTAGGGCAAACGGCAGCCAACAAATACTCGGCAGCGTTTGCAAACCCAAAATCATTGAACTAAGATTTTCGGTCAAGTATTTAAACCTGGCAATGGTCAACCCGAGAAAGATCCCCAAGACGACCGAAATCAGGTAGCCGATGACCAATCTTTTTAGGCTCACCAAAATAGCAATTTGCAAGGTATTGTCCAAGAAAAGTTGGTAGAGGGATGCACCTACATCTAAGGGCGATGGAAAGTAAAATGGCTTCCATATCTTCAAATAATTAACGGCTATTTCAAATACCGTCTGCCATATAATCAGAAGAATTAGCAAGAAAAGAAATTTTTTCAATACTCCAATCGCTATCGTACTCAGCTTTGGCAACCCTTTCCACCTCCTCCCTCAGCTCCTTCTTAACTTCTTCAACCACATAGGTAACATCAAGGCTTTTTGCCTGCCGCGGCCTGCCCAGATGAATTTTGATATCTTTTTTAATTCGGCCGGGGTTTGCAGCCATGACAATTACTCTGTCACCAAGGAGAACGGCTTCCTCCACATCGTGGGTAACAAAAATAATCGTCTTCTTAGTCTCCCACCAGATCTGCTGCAGTTGAAGCTGAAGAATCTCTTTTGTCTGGCTGTCCAGAGCTGAGAAAGGTTCGTCCATTAACAACAACCGGGAATCCATGGCCAGTGCCCTGGCTAAGGCGACGCGCTGCCGCATCCCGCCGGACAAGGTATGGATCGGCACTGTTGAGAATCGGCTCAATTGTACCAATTTCAAGTATTTAATCGCCCGGTTCTGGCGTTCTTCTGCCGGTATACCGGCCATCTTCATGCCGAACTCGACGTTTTCCAGGACGTTAAGCCAAGGAAAAAGAGCCGATTCCTGAAACATTACCGCCGCCCGGTCGGGTCCCGCTTCCTTGAGCGGATTGCCATTTAGAAACACACCACCCGCTGATGGTTTCTCAAGCCCCGCAATAATGTTAAGCAAGGTAGATTTGCCGCACCCCGATGGGCCGACCAGGCAGATAAATTCTCCATCTTTTATCTCGATATTAATATCTTGCAGCGTCGTTGTTGTTTGCTTCCAGCTGATAAAGTTCTTGCTTAATTGTTCGATGGCTAAAATTCTCTTCACCCCCTGCGCCTGAAAAGCAGGCTATCCCCTAGTTGCTTTTCGGCAAACCTTGCTCAGCCAAGATTTTATTTAGTAACTCAGGACTAACCAGTTGGTCAATCGCGGGCTTTTCTTTCAGATAAACTGCTTGCCTGATCAGCCCGGCAAACTTGTCGATTGCCTGTACTTCCGGGTTAGTTGTAAAGACGAGCCGGGAAAAGGCGTTATCTAAAACTTGCTGGTCCAACTGTTTCCCGGTTAGTTCTTTTAGCT
>DATAMA010000053.1:0-1544 GCA_036260765.1 Desulfobacteria bacterium
AGGCCCTGTATGAATGGAATTATCAGAAACAGCTGCTGCGGATTCAGCTGATGAAAGACCAGGGCGGGACCGCGGAGAAAGACTTGTTCTCGTCACAATCTGACGATTCAACCTAAAGGTCTCTCTGGTTTCCTCGCTTAAGGCTTTCGATACCGCGGTTATTTGATCACTTACTTCGATACCCAGACGGGTAATTTGGTAAAACTCTTCCTGTGCCCCCACCAAGGTAATGTCCGTACCATGCAGTGTCGTGACTACCGGCAGGTTCCGCTCCTTAAGCATTTGTTTCGCTAAAAAGGCGCTGATACTGTGAGGCATGGCATAATGTACATGGATTAGATCCAAGCCCGCACTTCTCGCAACCGAGAGGATTTTATTCGCCAGTGATAACGTATACGGATTATACTTAAATACCGGATACTGCACTTCTTCTACTTCATGGAAATAGATATTTTCATAAAATTTATTAAGCCTAAACGGCCGTTCGTAGGTAATGAAATGAATTTCATGTCCCCGTTTGGCCAGTTGTTTACCTAATTCTGTCGCAACTACGCCACTGCCCCCGTACGATGGATAGCAGACGATCCCAATTTTCAATAACAACACTCCTGTCTAATTAATAAAGGCGCGCGTTGTTGCCAATCGCCAACACTGCGCGCCGCTACCTGTTTTATTGCTTTTCATTCTCAAAGGCAATTGGAATTGCCTCCTTGACAGCTTCAGACAGGATTTTTTGAATGTCGTTCATCATTCGGCTGAATTTAAACTCAGCTTCCAGATAGTCCTTAATCACGGGGTTAAGGCTTACCAGGCTGTACAGGCGTTCTAACTCTGCCTGTTTTTCCTGGCTAACTTCTTGACCAAGAATTTGGTACTGTTGGATTTCAAACTGCTTCATTTGGAAATCGGCTAGCATCTTGGTGTTTGCGGCATCTTCCTTGACTTTGTTCTTTGCAATTACATAGCTTTGGTAATCTTCCGAAGCGTTTAACTCTTTGGCGAGTTGGTGCGCCACATCGTAGATATTCATTCCCGTTTCCCCTTCCGCTATCTCGTCTAGTGCAATTATAGCCAAACATTGCTTACAGCGCAATTTGATATTCCAGGCGTTGTTTCTGGTGAAAGGTTACGATGCTTTTGTAGCCGACTTCCCTCAGCAGGTTTACGGCATCTTGGAAATCTCGGGCAACGTTAGCCGGTTCATGGGCATCTGAGCCCAAAGTGATTGGAATACCGAGGCGGTAGGCTGCTTTTAAGAGCGCAATGTTCGGGTAGTACTCGCCTACCGGTTTATATTTGCCGTTAGTGTTTATTTCGATGGCCACGTCTGCTGCGGCGATCGCTTCCAAGGCAGGCATAGCCAACTCGAGCAACGGAGACTGGCAGGGAAAACCAAACACCCGGATAACATCGGGGTGGCCCATGATCTGAAACAAGCCGGAGCGGGCTGCTTCGGCCACTGTGGCAAAATACGCCGCATAGAGGTCGTCACCCTGCCACTCTTGATAACCCTCTAAGTGATCAGGGTCGTCAAAAATCCAGCC
>DATAMA010000059.1:0-8166 GCA_036260765.1 Desulfobacteria bacterium
TAATAATCCAAGTCTGCCGCATCATTAATTAAACATCCTGAAGCAACACAGGGTGTGTGGCAATACCAAAGGCACGCCGCAAACGGGCGTGCCTTTTAAGTTAAAATGTCACGGGCTGTCGGTTGTTATTGGTAGTATAAGACATTTTCGGGAGGAATTAATTGGTTAGTGACGAAGTAATAATTCACTAACTAAGCAGGAATAGCACCTGTGACAGGGGTAAATGATGAGAAAAGCTCTATTTATTTATAACCCAATAGCTGGGAAGAAGGCGGTCGTACCACAACTAGACTACCTTTTTCGTTATTTTCAGGGCAATGGTTGGCGGCTTTATCCGTACCGGACAACCGGTAAGGAAGATGATTTGTTTCTGGTAAAGCTGTTAGAACAGGAGAATTTCGACTCCGTGATCGTTTCCGGGGGAGACGGAACACTTCATCGGGCAGCAAACGGAATTCTGCGCAGCGGATTAGACTTGCCGCTAGGCATCATCCCCAGCGGCACCTCGAACGATTTTGCTGCGCATTTAAACTTACCGCAAAACATTGAAAGCTGTTGTGACGTAATTGTCAACGGCAAGTTGGCAAAGCTCGATTTAGGGTGGGCCAGCGGGAGTTATTTTATTAATGTGGCCAGTGCCGGCTTGCTCTCGGATATTCCCCATAAGACCGATATAGCCATGAAAAACGTGATGGGAAAGCTGGCTTATTATTTGAAAGGGATTGAGAACATCCCTAATTTTCGGGCAATTCCGCTGGAGATTCAGGCCGGGCGCCGGGTGTTTAACGAGGATGCGCTATTATTCCTGGTTGTAAACGGCAATACTGCCGGGGGATTCTCACGCCTGGCTCCGCGTGCCAGTATTGTGGATGGAAAGCTTGATGTAATTGTCATTAAACCATGCAATCTGGGACAAATGTTTGGACTGTTCCTAAAATTATTTAAGGGTGAGCATATTAATGACCCGAGAGTAGAATACTTTCAAACGAGTCACCTGACCATCGATTGTCCGCTTCATGTCGATACTGACCTTGACGGAGAACCGGGACCCAGGTTCCCGCTTGAGATTAAAGTACTCTCACGGCGCTTGCCGGTGTATATCCCGAAACGAATTCTCCCGTCCAGTAGACGCATGGTATCGAGCGGCGAGTTATTTTAGCACGTCGCGCTATTGCCTACTAGGGGGTATAAAAATGGATTTTTATGAAGTATTAGCGAGATATTACGATCAGATTTTTCCGCTTAAGGCTGCTCAACAGGGCTTCCTGAAAAGGTATTTCGGGGAGCACAATCCTTCCTCCGTCCTGGATGTTGGCTGTGGGACCGGTTCAGTTGCCTTGGCCGTCAGTGACTGGGGAATAAGGACAGTAGGGATAGATTTAAGCCGGGAAATGATTGAAATAGCCAGGCAAAGGGCAACTGCCCTAAACAGCAGTGCGCAATTCTTTATGAAGAATATGCTCGAATTAGGTAGTTTTCAAGACGATTTTGACAGTATAATATGTTTAGGTAATACATTTGTCCACCTCATCACTACAGAACAGTTGGAAAAGGCCCTTAGCTTGTTTAAGCAAAAGGCAGACCACTTACTGGTTCAAATCGTAAATTATGATCGCATCTTAGCCCAAAATGTTAGCCAGTTACCCGAAATTACCACTTCAGAGCTGACATTCCGGCGCTTTTACAACCACTTACCCGATGGGTTAATCGAGTTTTCCACGGAGCTGCATCTGTTGGAAGAAAATGAGACGATTAAGGCGGCTAACCTGCTACGGCCGCTGACACGGCCACAACTGACGCAGCTACTTGAACATGCCGGATGGGAATCGCTAACCTGGTTTGGCAGTTATGCCGGAGAGGTTTGGTCAGAAGATTCACCGGCCACAATCGTTAAGGCTGAATAAACCGTCCAGGGCAAACCGGGAAGGACTTAGGATAATGGCGGACACTGTCTCCGAGTCAACGATTACGCGAATTTTACAACGCTTAGAAAACACTTATTATGGCGCAAGGCCGGAATTGCACTTCGCCAACCCGTTTCAACTGCTAATTGCCGTGATGTTGAGCGCGCAAAGTACGGATAAAAGGGTAAATGTAGTGACGGCGAGGTTATTTGGCAAATACAAGACACCCGCTGATTTTATTCAGCTCGGGCAGGCCGGTTTAGAAGCGGAAATAAAAGAATTGGGTTTGTACCATAACAAAGCCAAAAATATTATTGCAACTTGTCAGACTTTACTGGAAGAATTTGCGGGGCAAGTGCCCCGCAGTATCACAGAACTACAATCTCTACCGGGGGTAGGCCGCAAGACCGCCAACGTTGTTGCCAGCAACGCTTTCGGCGTTCCGGCAATCGCTGTGGACACCCACGTGTTCCGCGTAGCGAATCGCTTAGGCCTAGCCGACAGCGACAACGTAGTGAAAGTAGAGGAACAGTTAATGGAAGCCATTCCACAGGACAAATGGAGTGATGCGCATCATTGGCTGATTTGGCACGGGCGCAGAGTCTGTATGGCAAGAAAGCCGAAATGTGACACCTGTCCGGTAAAAGAAGAATGTCGATTTAAAGGGGTAGAGAGTTGAGTAATCAATCAAAAGGCTTTCTGTTCATCGTTACAGCTGCCAGTCTTTGGGGATTATCCGGTACCGTCGCCAAATTGCTCACAAACCAGGCGGTTAATCCGTTTGTATTGGTTGAAATCAGGCTAATGTCGTCAGCTTTGCTTTTGGGAATCTTTCTTGCCATTTCTCGCCGCGATTTGTTGGTGATCGACCGTAGGGATATTGGGTATTTCATCAGGCTAGGTATCTTCGGAATTGGCGGCGTCCAATATGCCTATTTTTTCACAATTAGTCAGACTAATGTTGCTACTGCGGTCTTTCTTCAATATATTTCTCCGGTTTTAGTCGCGTTGTATGCTGTGATTTTCCAAAAAGAACGGCTGTGTACGAAGCAAATCAGCGCTCTGCTCCTGGCGATTGGCGGTAGTTATCTGATGGTTTTTTCCCGCGGCTTGGCCGTAACCCCAATTGGTTTGGTCAGCGGATTGGCATCGGCCGTGTTCCTCTCAACTTATACAATTTATAGTAAACGGGGACTTCGCGTGTACAGTCCCTGGACGATCATGTTTTACTGCTTTATTGTTGGGGCGGTAATGGGAGCCTTTATTGTACCGCCGTGGCGTTTTCCGGCAGAGACCTTCAGTACCGGTAACCTGTTCTTTTTCGGGTATATTGCGATACTTGGAACGATTGTTCCGTTTGGCTGTTTCTTTAACGGGTTAAGATGGTTGAAGCCAACTAAAGCGGGAATTACCGCAACAATGGAACCGGTAGTTGCCGCGTTGTCAGCATTTATAATCCTCAATGAAAGATTGTCCTACGCGCAGGTAACCGGTGCGGGGTGCGTATTGCTGGCGGTTATTTTGCTTCAGTTTAAGCGACAGTCGCATTTGACCGAGCAGCCTGCCAAATAGCCTGAATCATGCGGCTTTATTCCGGGTACGCTAGTTGTTAGTGTATACGAAATATTAAGCCGGTGGTAAAGGAGCGGGATGTCATGGGTTATATTCAGATGAACCTTAGTCCGGAGGTTAACCTTAACGATCATCGTCGGTTGGAGCAAATGCTTAGTGATGCAGGCGTTGATGATAAAGTTGATATTGTGGTTGAAAATACGGATGCTCACCAGACCGACCTGGTAATGAATATGCTGCATCAGCACGGTTTTGACTATCAACCAAAAGGCGGGCAAGGACAGTCATATCATATCCTGGCCTGGCGGCGGCCACATTGACCCTGGATTGTCAGGGTAAGCGTTAGATAATAAGCGTTAGATAAAATAGGGGCTGTCCCTGGGGCGTTGGCCTATGGGACAGCCCACTTTTTCTTGTACTATCAGAAAGTATAACCTTGCCAATATTGGCAAGGACAGCGGAAGATAGTACGAGGAAAAACGCGCACAGAGGGAACCGATGCGCGTTTTTCTTGGCGATAAGAGTGTTTACATTCGGATGGTTGAGCTGGACGAGTTGAACTGAAAGAGGTTGTTTGTGCGTGGATCCGAAGGAAGAAATAATAAAAGAAGGATTGAAACTGGGGCTTGATTTAGTCGGCTTTTCCCAAGCGCGCATTCTTGAAGAGGTCCGGGAACGCCTGGAAACACGGGCCAAAGAAGGACGGCAAACAACACTCGAGTGCAGCGATCCGGAGTTAAGGGTTAATCCCGAACGGGTTCTGCCGAATGCCAAAACAGTCATTACAGCGGGAATCGCCTATTATAGCAGTGAGCCATTACCTAATTCCCAGGAAACAGCGCAAACGGAGAACTTGGCGCTGCGGGGCCGGATTAGCCGTTCGGCCTGGGGAATTGACTATCACCGGGTGCTGGGGGAGAAGTTGGAAAGGCTTGCCGAGTATATTCGCCGGGTTTTAGGCGGGAGTAGCGTCGTTCATGTCGATACCGGTCCGCCGGTAGACAGAGCGTTGGCTGTTGAAGCAGGGTTAGGCTGGAGCGGCAAGAATTGCGCCTTCATTACGCGTGAATTTGGTTCCTGGGTTTTCCTCGGCCAAATATACACTGATTTAGCCCTGGCGGCTGATCCGCCTGTGCACCGTACTTGCGGGGAGTGTAACCTTTGCCTTGAAGCATGCCCGACTGGAGCGCTACGGGAAGCCTACATAATCGACCCTTTTCGCTGTCTTTCATATCTTACCCAGATGAAGGGCTTTGTTCCCAGGCCATACCGTAAGTTGATGGGAACAAGAATTTATGGGTGTGATACGTGCCAACAGGTGTGTCCCGCCAATCGGCAGGCCAGAAGCGGCAAAAGTCCTGAGTTTAGGGCGCGATGGGAAGTGGCTTATCCCTCACTGCCAGAACTGCTGCGGTTGAGTAACCGGGAATTTAAGGAGATCTTTGCGCAGTCTGCCGCCGCTTGGCGAGGAAGGACGGTCCTACAGCGGAATGCGTTGATTGCTCTCGGCAACTTACGGCAACGCGAGGCGATTCAGCCGCTACTACAGTGCCTGGAAGACCAAAGACCGGTGATTCGGGGTCACGCGGCATGGGCCTTGGCGGAAATCGGTGAACCAAGCGTACTGCCGGTTTTGCAAACTGTGCTAAAGAATGAGCAGGATGACCAAGTACGTGAGGAAATGAACCTGGCAATAGAAAAACTTACCGGCGTGTGTGAGGAGAGGAGTAGTGGAAGTGCAAGAAGATAGTCTGGTTGGGGGAATTTTCGGGGTTGTGATCGGTGATGCCTTGGGGCTCCCGGTTCAATTCGAGGCAAGGGATAAACTTAGCGGCCACCCAATTACCGATATGCGGGGGGGAGGCGTATTCGGATTGCCCGCAGGCGCTTGGTCAGATGACAGTTCATTGACCTTATGCCTTGTGGAAAGCCTATGCGAAGTCGGCTATAACCCGGAAGATATCGCTGCCCGCTTTATTCGCTGGTATCGGCAGGGGTATTGGACTCCTTTTGGGGAGTCATTTGATATCGGTAGAACTACGGCCAACGCAATCGATTTATTAATTGACGGGGCGGATCCACTTGAAGCAGGACTAACGGATGAACACAGTAATGGTAATGGATCCTTGATGAGAATCCTGCCGGCAATTATCTATTTTGCCGGAGCCAGTGATGAAGAGTTATTGGAAAAGGTCTGTGAGATTTCGCGAATTACCCACGGTCATCCCCGCGCTCAGCTTGGTTGTTGTCTGTATGCCTTAGTAATAAAGGAACTGTTGTCCGGTAAGAGCCCGTCAGAAGCCTATCAGGGGATGCAGTTCAAGGCAGCGGGCATCTTTGCCGGAACGCCGTTAGCCGAGGAACTAAGTTATTATGAACGGGTTATCAGTGGGGCGCTGCCACGCTTGCCGGAACGGGAGATAAAATCGAGCGGCTATGTCGTGCACACCTTGGAGGCGGCATTATGGTCATTTCTTACTAATCACAGCTTTCGTGAAACGCTGATCGCCGCGGTAAACTTAGGAGAAGATACCGATACTGTTGGTGCTGTTAGCGGTGGCCTGGCCGGCGTATATTATGGGATAAACAGTATCCCTGCCAACTGGCTGAACGCACTGATCCGTTATGCGGATATTCAGGCGTTGGTACAGCGCTTTGCCCTAGCCGTAAAACAATCATGATAAAAGAAGCTCGATGCCAGGAACAACCTGCATCGAGCTTCTTTTATACTATCGGAAAGTATAACCTTGTCAATATTTTATAAATTAAAGAGTGTTAAGAAATTGTTTCATCCTTTGCAACGCTTCTTTTAATTGGGCTGTAGAGTAAGCATAAGAGCAGCGAATATGGCCTTCGCCGCCTGGACCGAAGGCATTACCGGGGACTACAGCGACTTTGGCTTGGTCGAGCAGACGCTGAGCAAATTCCTCGGAGGAAAGGCCGGTCTTTTTAATTGAAGGGAACGTGTAAAAAGCACCTTTCGGTTCAAAGCAGTCTAATCCCAGCTCCCGGAAACCGTTGACCAGCAACCGTCGGCGCTGATCATAAGTTTCAACCATTTTCTGCTTGGCAGCGTCGCCGTTACGCAGTGCCTCGATTGCCGCCATTTGCCCCATTACCGGCGCACAGAGTGCGGTGTACTGGTGAATTTTTACCATCTGCCGGAGAAAATCAGAGTTGGTCGCGATGTAGCCGATCCGCCAGCCAGTCATCGCCCAAGCCTTGGAGAAACCGCTCAGTAAGATCGTCCGATCCCGCATGCCCGGTAAAGCCGCGAATGAGGTTGGTTTGCCTTCATAGGTTAACTCAGCGTAAATCTCATCGGAAATTACCAGTAGATTATGTTCTTCAACGATCTCGGCAATTGCTGCCAGCTCTTGGGCATTCATTATCGCCCCGGTAGGGTTGTTCGGGTAGCATAATAATAGGATTTTGGTACGCGGCGTTATGTAGGAACGCAAAATTTCCGGATTCAGTTTAAAATCGTCTTCTTCTTTGGTCGGTACGGCGATTGGCTTGCCACCGGCCATCGTCACACACGGCATGTATGATACATAGGCCGGGTCAATCAACAGTACTTCATCACCCGGGCAGAGCAAGGTGCGCATAGCTAAATCAACACCTTCGCTTGCCCCGACGGTGACCATTAATTCGGTACGCGGATCATAAGAAACGTGAAACGTGCGCATCAAATAATTGGCGATTTCTTCGCGCAATTCAAGAAGACCGTGATTGGACGTATACATCGTATAGCCCTTTTCCAGTGAATAGATACTGGCTTCGCGTATATGCCATGGGGTAACAAAGTCCGGTTCGCCTACGCCTAAAGAGATGACGCCTGTCATTTCGGCAACAAGATCGAAAAATTTCCGGATCCCGGAAGAGGGAAGGTCGCGAATCACCGGAGAAATGTAGCTGGCTGTATTCATGGGGACACCACTAAGCGGTGGTCAGCCTCGGTGTCTTCGAAGACTACCCCATCTTGTTTATATTTCTTCAACACAAAATGGGTAGCGGTACTTTGGACAAATTCCAAGGTGGCCAGTTTTTGAGCGACAAACAGCGCAACGTCTTTCATGCTTTTCCCTTGAATCAGGACTGACAGATCATAAGCGCCAGACATTAAATAAACGTTTTGCACTTCGGGGAAGCGGTAGATTCTTTCTGCTACAGTATCAAAGCCAACTTCACGTTGGGGAATTACTTTAACATCGATCAGAGCGGAAACCGTCTCTTCGCCGGCCTTCTCCCAGTTGATCATGGTATTATACTTGAGGATGATCTTGCTGTCTTCCATTTCGTTAATAAAAGCGTTAACATCTTCAACCTTAATGCCGAGCATTACGGCGATATCCTCTGGGGCCAGACGACTATTCTCGGCCAAAATGGCCAAAATAGACCGTTTGGTAGCTTCTGTCATCATTGTCTCCCTCCTCCAAAACTGTTTATGAGTAATATCGTTATTATACAACAGTGACAATCCAAAAACCACACTGAATTGTCCTAATAAAACCAGCGAAGGAAAGCTTAAGCCTTCCTTCGCCGGTTTACAGTTCTGGAATATTAGTTTTGAAGTATGGTCTGGAGTATGGTTTAGTCTGAATCAGCTTTGTTGTTTGGTGTAATTTAACAGGCCGCCGGCGCTGATAATTGAAAACTGGCGAGATGAAAGGTCGTGCTTAACCTCAAA
>DATAMA010000095.1:0-11266 GCA_036260765.1 Desulfobacteria bacterium
CCGCCTGGGAATTCCCATTTTGAGCCCTGGTCCCCGACCGGCTTACGCTGTGCCAACAATACTTTTCCAGCGCGTTCAATCACTGCAGCGCAAACAATAATCGTCTTCACAAATCTCCCTGCCTTACTTAATCTCTATACCTACTGTTTCCGACCACTGACTGAGCATTTTGTGCTATTGAGCAAAAGTTAATTGAAAAAGAGGTTGAGGTAGACTAAGTTGATAGTAACCAGGGAGGTGAGCAGATGTTTATTGTTACCACGATCGTAACAGCAATAGTACTTGGCATTTTCTACCTCTCCAGCTATTATGAGCGAAAAACTTAATGACAGTATTTCCACTATGGTAATTGCCTACCCCGTTTATCCTGCCTTGGAAAAGTGTTTAAGCCCGGGAAATCCCGGGCTTAAACTTATCTATAAGTCAAAACTATTTTTTACATACTGTAATTCGGTGCTTCTTTGGTAATGGTTACATCATGCGGATGACTTTCCCTTAAACCTGCGCCGGTCATACGGATAAACTGGGCTTTGGCCGACAGTTCCGGAATATTCCGGGCGCCGCAGTAACCCATGCCGGAGCGCAGTCCGCCAATCAATTGGTAAATAGTATCGGCGAGCAAGCCGCGGTAGGGAACCCTTCCTTCGATTCCTTCCGGCACGAGCTTTTGGACGTTTTCCTGGAAGTAACGGTCACGGCTGCCCCGCTTCATCGCTGCGATGGAGCCCATGCCGCGGTAAACTTTATAAGTTCTGCCTTGATAGATTTCGGTATCGCCAGGGCTTTCTTCCGTACCGGCGAACAGGCTGCCGATCATTGCCGTCTTGGCCCCGGCGGCCAGCGCTTTGGTAATATCGCCGGAGAACTTAATTCCGCCGTCGGCGATAATTGGTGTTCCGGTTTTAGCAGCTTCTTCGGCACAATCAACAATCGCGGTAATCTGAGGTACACCGATTCCGGCTACCACCCGGGTAGTGCAGATCGAACCAGGTCCGATCCCTACTTTTACGGCATCTGCCCCGGCTTCAATTAGATCGTGAGTTGCCCCGGCTGTGGCCACGTTACCCGCGATTAATTGAACATCCGGATAGGCATCTTTAATTTCCTTCACCATTCGTACCACGCCTGCGCTATGTCCATGGGCCGTATCGACGACCAGGACATCAACTGAGGCCTTAACCAGGGCCGCTACCCGCTGCATGGTATCCGCCGTAACTCCTACGGCTGCCCCGGCCCGCAGCCGGCCTCTTTCGTCTTTTGCTGAATTGGGATACTGCTTGGCTTTTTCGATATCTTTGATGGTGATGAGGCCTTTAAGTTTAAACTCTGCATCTACAATCGGTAGTTTTTCTACCTTATGTTGCTGCAGAATCTCCTTGGCATGCTCCAGCGTGGTTCCTACTGGGGCGGTTACCAACGGGTCCTTGGTCATAACGATGCTGATTGGACGGGTAAAATCCTTTTCAAACCGCAGATCACGGTTGGTCAGGATGCCCACCAAAACATGATTTCGATCCACAATCGGCACACCGGAAATCCGGTAACGTTCCATCAATTGTAATGCAGCCGTGATTGGATTATCCGGATACAAGAAAATCGGATCGGTGATTACACCATGTTCAGAGCGTTTGACTTTATCAACTGCTAAAGCCTGCTCCTCTATCGACATGTTTTTGTGGATAATGCCGATACCGCCTTCCCTGGCAATCGCAATCGCCAGACGTGAGTCAGTAACCGTATCCATTCCTGCACTCACCAAGGGAATATTGAGTTTGATTTTTGGGGTTAGGTAAGTAGTCGTATCGATATCCCGGGGCAGTACGTCTGACTTAGCCGGAACTAACAATACATCGTCGAAAGTTAAGCCTTCTTTTGCGAATTTAGGATGCACCACGAACCCACCTCTCCTTTAGAAATACTTCGGTGCAATTAATATTCTTTTTATCTTACCACATTTCCTTATACGCTGCTACTCTAAATATTGCAAACTATCTCTGAATGTTTTAACCTTTGTCACCGTAAAATATACTTATGAATACAGAAAACAAATGTGCTACCCTAAAAGACCGATTTGGAGGGCCGGTATGAAATATCAGCGAAAAAACCAAGAAGAAATTCGGCAGCATAGCAGCGAACATAACTTTGCCGAAGATTACTACACAGAGCCCGTGTTTTCTACCCTGGCAGTGTATGGAGTACCACACAAGACTGAACAGTATGGCGATAATCAAAAACAAGGCTGAGGATGAAAACCTCAGCCTTAGTGTTATGATAGCAGTAACCCTGCGTTGTGAATATCCTGATTATAGCCTGATTCCCGGCGATACCGCAGCGAATGGGGTGGAAGTGTGCTGATTATCGCTCACCGTGGGGCTTCGTGCCTCGCTCCGGAAAACACGTTGCCTGCATTCCGTTCGGCCGTAAAGTTCGGTGCCACAATGGTCGAACTTGATGTTCACCAAACCAAAGACGGACATGTCGTCGTCATCCACGATGAACGGTTGGAGCGTACTACCAACGGCAACGGCTTTGTCGGCAACTTTTCCCTTTCTCTGCTACGAAAATTAGACGCCGGAGCCTGGTTCGCCGGAAGATTTGCCGGTGTAAGGATTCCGACTTTGAGTGAAGTGCTGTCATGTTTGCCCCGCCGGATCGGGATAAATATTGAAGTGAAGAATAATATCGTTGATTACCCTGACTTTGAGCAACATGTTTTAGCTGTGCTACGTAGGTTTCACTCGCTCCATCGGGTGATTATTTCCTCTTTTAACTGGGCCAGTCTGGAGAAACTTCATCGTTTGGAACCAACGCTCAAGCTGGGCTTATTATTTGACTGCTTTCGGCCGGACCTCTGGCCCGCAGCCCGCTTATTAAACGTCTTTTCCCTGCACCCGGCTGTACACCTGGTAGATAAACAGTTCATCTGGCAGGCGCACTGCTGGGGTTATCGGGTTTTCCCGTGGGTTGTTAACGATCCCCAAATAATGATAGAATTAAAAGCTGCACAAGTGGACGGTATTATTACCGACTGTCCACAAGTCATCGGTGCTAATTAGCGAATAATTATTGTTAGTGTCAGGAGAAAAAATGTTAACGCGCATTAAACAACTTTATTCCGCTCTTACTGCAAAGATAGGTCTCAGGGAACAGTTTTTCGTGGTTACAACTCTTAATACCCGTGAGCAGGTGTTGTTCTTTAACATGGATATTATTGACCAGCGTCATTGCCTTGACGTAGCACAAACCTGTGTAAGTCTCCTGAACCAGGAGCAGAGGCCTGTTAACAAAGCGTTGCTTATCAAAGCGGCGCTTCTGCATGATACAGGCAAGCGAGCGGGTGACCTTAAATTACGCGATCGCATCGTAGTAGTATTGGTCAGACTGCTCAACCAATCGTTGTTTGACCGGCTTGCGCGGCAAGCCGGTACGCCGTACTACGTAGCTGCCAATCACGCCGCCATTGGCGCCGAACTCTGTCGGCTTGCGCGATGCGAAGAGGATTTGGTTCACCTTGTCGCCAATCATCAAGCAAGCATTCCATTTGATGCCGCAGGAGTAGAAGCAGAGTTGCTGATGAAGGCCGACCAATTAAATTAAATCCAATTTCATTAAGTGAAGTCTGGATAATTCAGCTCACAAATAGCGAGGGAGCCTTTCGGCTCCCTTTATTAATCTCTTATATTAGCTTTAGCTTGAAGTTCAATGATCTGACGGTTTTTGTTGAGCAGGCTTTGCGCAAAACGGCTGTTATTACGCTGCAGCTTTTTATTTTCCCGTTCCAGGCGAGTTACCAACCCGCCTTTTTCCCGTTCAACCTTTTCCAATAAGTTCATCAATACCCGGCGGCTAACACGTAAATGTTCAATCTTTTCTTCAAGTTCGCGGTTTTGCTGTTTAAGTAATTCAACCTCCGTCAGGTTATCCAATTCCTATCACCTCTTCAAGGCCAGTCTTCTATAGTATATGCCAGAAAGAGATTGGTTAGTCGTAGTCAGCCAGGCTGTTTCGGCGGCATCCCTATGGGTTTGTCGGCATTTCTCCCAATACGACCGTCAATTTTACCTGTTTATTCCCGCGATTAACGCTGATAGCCAATTTATCCTTTACTTTGTGATTAAACACTACGCGTTGCAAAGTGGCAAAGTCCGTTATTTTTTCACCGTTAATACTCTGAATTACATCGCCATCCTGCATTCCGGCGGCATGGGCAGGCCCCTTCGCCGAAACATTGACCTGTACCCCGTAGTCAACGCCTTTAGGTAAAGGTTGCTGTACACCGGCATCGCCCTGATAAATTACCCCGAGCCAAGGTCGGGATACCTTGCCGTTATTTACCAGGTCGGTAATTACTCGCTTAACCGTGTTGCTGGGAATGGCAAAACCCATCCCCTCTACCTGGTTTCCGCTGATTTTAACGCTGTTTATCCCTACAACCTTACCTTCACCATTCACCAAGGCTCCGCCGCTGTTACCAGGATTAATCGCGGCATCTGTCTGTAGCAAATCGATGTACTGCTGCTCGCCGACACTGACAGTTCGCCGCGTAGCGCTAATAATACCGGCCGTCACGGAACCATAATAATCCTCGCCCAATGGATTGCCAATAGCCACGGCCAACTCACCGACCTTGAGTTTATCAGAGTCGCCAAACTGAGCCACAGTCAGATTGTCTGCGGCTATTTTTAACACGGCTAAATCCGTTCGTTCATCTGTACCGACCAATTTTGCCGCAATTTTTCGTCCGTCACTTAAATTTACCATTAACTTGCTGGCACCGGTAACAACGTGGTTATTGGTGACGATATAACCGCGTTGATCGAAAATGACGCCTGACCCCATCCCCCCCGTCACCGGCGCCCATGGGTGGCTGTCGGAAGTAGTACCGGTATTATCGATGCCGACGACTGCCGGTCCAACTTTTGCAGCAATGGTTACGACCGGCTGATCTCCTGTTGTTACTGCTTGGGTACTTTCCGTTGCGGCATTAGCCGGTGCGGAACGATTAACCGTCACCGAATTCACCTGATTTGCCGTATTCTTATAACCGGAGTTAATCCCTGTTTCTCCGCTTTTTACCAGGCCGAGGACGATGACCCCGCCGAGCACGACCCCGATCATCGTGTGGATAACATTATTTAGTCCGCGGCGAAAAGAGTTGTTTCTCGGTTCCTCATAATTGTACACAAAAAAACCTCCCAGGACTTCCTTAATACCTGCAGTTTAGCTCTTGCTTTACCTGTTTTAGCCTAGTGACGTTATCCATGGGTACTCGCCGGTCACCCAAGCCAACGGTGGTCTTGCGTCCCGGCCCATGGTAGTCAGATCCGCCGGTGACCAGTAAACCAAGGTTCTCCGCCAGCCGGGCGTACCTGGTTTCCTGCGCTTGATTATGGTCAGTGTGAAAGACTTCAATGCCTTTTAATCCTGCCTTAACCCAGTCAGGTATCAGCGCATCCAGGTCAACTAAGCCAGGGTGTGCCAGTACCGGAATCCCGCGGGCCCGAGTAACCAGCGTAATCGCGTCCTCCGGTGATAACTTAAAGCGAGGAACATAGGCAGGAGCCCCCGATCCAATATAACGTTCGAAGGCCTCCTTGATCGAGCGTACATAACCTTTTTCCTCCAGAGCCTGAGCAATATGCGGCCGCCCAATTGCTCCGGCGCCGGCAATTTCCCAAACCCGCTCCAGCTCAATTTGCAGGCCGAGACTCACCAGTTTATCGACAATCAGCTTACCCCTGGAACGTCTGGCCTCGCGCAGCTTATCCAGCATCCCGGTCAGTTCTGGCGCTTCGCGCTCCGGATAGTAACCCAGAATATGTACTTCGCGTCCTTGGCAATCCGTGCTTAATTCAACACCGGGTACTACTTCAACTCCGTATCGTTCGCCTGCGGCTAGGGCTTCCGTGATACCGTTGAGCGAATCATGATCGGTTATACCGATAGCCATAAGTCCAATATCCCTGGCCAGCTGGACCTGTTTGTCAGGGGTTAATGTACCATCCGATGCCGTAGTATGTGTATGTAGGTCTGCGTCCACAGGCTCGTCTCCTTGTTCAAAATGTCAAATGTCCTGTTCAGTTGTCTTTAACAACCTGGTTAACCAATTACCTTGCGGATAACCCTAATAAAGTTCCCTCCCATAATCTTTGCCACTTCCTCGCCTTTGTAACCGGTTGCAAGCAAAGTATCAGCTAGAGCGGGCAAGCAAGTAACATCTTCCAGGCCCTTGGGTACAGTCAGGCATCCGTCGAAGTCAGAACCAATCCCCACGTAATCCGGACCCACCAGAGTACAGATATGGTCAATGTGCCGAATTACATCAGCCAGGCCAGCTTCACCGCCGGTAACAAATTCCGTATAAAAGTTAATGCCGATCACCCCGCCGGTTTCTGCAATCGCCCTAATTTGCTGATCGGTCAAATTTCGTGGATGAGCGCATAACGTCCGACAGCAGGAATGAGAAGCGATAACCGGCTGCTCCGTGACCTTCACGACATCCCAAAAAGCCGGATCAGATAGATGCGATACATCAACCAACATCCCCAGGCGATTCATTTCCTTAACCACTTGTTTGCCAAAGGCGGTGAGCCTTCCCGGCTCCGCAACGCCCCCGGCCAAAGCATTGGCATAATTCCAGGTTAAACCCATTGCCCGTACGCCCAGGCGATACAAAAGGCTAAGCATAAATGCCTGGCCGTTGAGGATCTCGCCTCCCTCGATGCTAATTAACACCGCTGTACGTTGTGCCGCTTTCGGGATATCATCTACACCGGTCAGAAGCGTGAGGGCATTCGGGTTGTTGTCGATCAAGCGCCGACAAGCCTCAACCAACTGTAAGCCTCGCTCCAGGACGTGTGCCGGTTTATATTTGCTTTCCACAAAACAGGCGAAAAACTGGACCGCAA
The DNA here is from genome assembly GCA_036260765.1 of Desulfobacteria bacterium. Taxonomy (GTDB): domain Bacteria; phylum Bacillota; class Desulfitobacteriia; order Desulfitobacteriales; family JAJXUE01; genus DATAMA01. The sequence goes on from DATAMA010000095.1 coordinate 6,909, forward strand.
CACCACCGGCGCGTAACCGGGGTAAATCAACATGGCCCTCTAGGCCGCGTACTGTCAAATCACGATACCCTAACAAGTAGTCGGCAATAGTATCACAGTGACCGTCAACGATCATGTATTGCCGAGGTAATTCAGTGATTACCTGCTGGTTCTCCACTCCGTTTCACCTCCTAACCGTTAGCGGGCATGGCCTCCGCTATCTAAATTATACAATAATCGGCTTGAGTGTAAGCCTAAAATTATTTTACCGGAAAATAGAAACACCTGTTTGTATTTCACAAACAGGTGAATAATAACATCTACGTTGTCTACTTATCTAGGTTCGACAATCAGTTTAATCGCTGTCCGTTCTTCCCCGTCAATCTGAATATCGGTAAAAGCGGGGATACAAACAAGATCAACGCCGCTGGGAGCGACAAAACCCCTGGCAATGGCAACCGCCTTGACAGCCTGGTTAATAGCGCCCGCCCCAATAGCCTGAATCTCTGCGCCCCCTCTTTCACGCAGAACCCCGGCAAGGGCACCAGCTACGGAATTTGGACTGGACTTTGCTGAAACCTTCAAAACATCCACTCTTGCAACCTCCTGTTTCTCTAATTGGTATTAACATGTATTACCATTTGTTCAAGAATATTCCCTCTTCTAACCGCCAAATCCTCTTTATGCTTAAAAATTTTTTTGTCCGGACCTCGCAATGCAGATTTATAAATATTCTAACTATTTTGTATTTTCGCCGTGTTTGCCTGATGTTCCTGCTTTATGGCAAGATATGTATAAACTTTTGTACCCGCTGAATGGATCGCGCCTTTCCCGTAGCTTGATCAATGTCAACTACTACGCCGTTGAGCTGGACAACGCCGCCGGCAACTTCAAACCTAGCCGGTAACTGAGTGAGAAATTTCGTAATGATGATCTCTTTATTAACCCCCAAAACAGAATCACGCGGCCCGGTCATCCCTGCATCGCTAATGTAAGCGGTACCGCCCGGAAGAATTCGTTCATCAGCTGTTTGAACATGGGTGTGTGTACCACAAACAGCGCTTACCCTGCCGTCAAGGAACCAGCCTAAGGCTATTTTTTCCGACGTAGCCTCCGCATGAAAATCAACGAAAATTGTCTTGGTTACCGCGCTCACTTGTGTAACAAGTCTGTTTGCAGCCTGAAACGGATCATCAAGCGGAGGCATATAAACACGGCCGGAGAGATTGATGACAGCAACCGGATCACCCTCACCCCAAGGCAACAGCGTATAACCCTTACCGGGGACGCCCGCCGGATAATTTGCCGGGCGAATAATCTTTTTATCTTGATCAATAAACTCAAAAACCTGACGCTTGTCCCATACATGATTACCGGTAGTCAGGCAGTTAACCCCTGCTTGATACAGTTCTTCAGCAATCTCTTTTGTGACCCCGTTGCCGCCGGCGGCATTTTCCGCATTTACAATCGTAAAATTGATCTTGTATTCCTGCTGAATTTCCCGTAACATTTTTTTTACGATTGTTCTGCCCGGTCGACCGACAATATCACCGATAAAGAGAATATTCATGAAATTCCTCTCCTAAAATTAAAAAAGTACTTAATTACCCCGTAGAAATACCCCTGGTTTGTTGCCAGGGGTTTTTCTTATTCTTGCCGAAAGCAAGCGCATTTATTCCCAGTGATTTAGGTATTGAAGACTAAAACACGGCCTTCTTCCCGCAAAGCTACCATATTTTTATCCAGCGGATTATCGTGTAAACTTTCCAGCATATGTTTAATGATTTCCTCCTGCATTAGGAGCTCATCTTCCGAGACATCTTCGCCTAGATCAGTCAACAGGCTGTCTGAAAAGTCCTCGCGCAGGATATCAATCAATAAGTTCAACTCATTATAAGTAACAGTCTCAATATCTCGTTTAACTTCTAATGCCAGGAACCCCTCATTGTCACGAAAGCATAACTCACAAACCCGGCATTCCCGTCCTTCAAGTTCATTAAACAAGCTGATCGCTTCAGATAATGGTTTAACAAATTGTTGAGCCGCGGTTAATTCTTTGTTAAGAAAAAAGGTTAATTTAAGTAATTGCAGTTCTTGATCGACATTAATTGTGCCTATCTCCGGATAACGCAGGAGAATCGAAATAAGCAAACCTACACCGTCAGAGACCTGCCCCCCGTTTTTATACTTGAATTTCATTTTGTCACCACCCTTTGGGGACCTCACAGATCTTAAAAAATATTCGCTATGCACTAAAGATCTCCTGCCAACCAACTATCCGGGATTTTTCCCCATTTGCAAAAGAATAAACCCGGCACATTGTCGTACCGGGTTTACCGATGCTGCTAATATCTACTTAGCGTAATCAACCGCTCTAGTTTCGCGAATCACAACAACCTTGATTTGACCGGGATATTCCAGTTCTTCTTCAATTCGTTTCGATATCTCACGTGCTACTTTGACAGACATTACATCATCAATTTTATCTGGCTTAACCATAATCCGAATCTCACGGCCGGCCTGAATGGCAAAAGCCTTTTCCACACCTTCGAAGGTGTCGGCAATTTCCTCTAATTTTTGCAACCGTTTAATATAGGATTCCAGTGTCTCACGTCGTGCGCCGGGACGAGCAGCCGAAACCGCATCGGCAGCCGCAACCAGGACAGCTTCGATTGTATGCGGTTCTTCGTCGCCATGGTGAGCCATGATCGCATGAATTACCTCTGGTGACTCCTTGTATTTTCTGGCTAAATCAGCGCCGATTTCTACATGAGTACCTTCAGTGTCATGATCAACCGCCTTGCCCAAGTCATGCAACAAGCCGGCACGCTTGGCTAACTGGACATCCGCTCCCAACTCGGCAGCCATCAACCCCGCCAAATGAGAGACTTCCATCGAATGTTTCAGAACATTTTGTCCATAACTGGTACGGAACTTTAACCGTCCAAGGATCCGAATCAGCTCAGGGTGTAACCCAAGCACACCCGTTTCGAATGTCGCTTGTTCTCCCTCTTCCCTGATTTTTTGGTCGACTTCTTTCTTGGCCTTCTCCACCATTTCCTCAATCCGAGCAGGATGAATACGACCGTCTAAAATCAACTTCTCCAAAGCGACTCTGGCTATTTCCCGGCGAATCGGGTCAAAGCCGGATAGAATCACTGCTTCAGGTGTATCGTCAATAATCAGGTCAATTCCGGTCAATGTTTCGAGGGTGCGGATATTACGCCCCTCACGGCCAATAATCCGGCCTTTCATCTCGTCACTTGGGAGGGCAACAACGGATACAGTAGTTTCCGCCACGTGGTCCGCCGCACAACGTTGAATAGCCAATGAAATAATATTCTTAGCCCGCTTGTCCGCCTCTTCTTTGGCCTGAGTCTCAATCTCCTTGATCATCATCGCAGATTCGTGCTTGATTTCTTCCTCTACATTGGAAAGCAGCAACTGCCTTGCTTCTTCCGAGGTTAAACCGGATAACCTTTCCAGTTCCGCCCCCTGCTTGGCAATCATGTTTTGCAGTTTTTCCCGTGCGCTTTCTACGTCTGCTTCTTTACGATGGAGACCCTCTTCCTTACGCTCTAGGGTCTCACCCTTACGGTCAAGTGATTCTTCTTTTTGTTGTAAACGTCTTTCCAGGCGTTGAATTTCGCTCCGGCGTTCCCTGGTCTCTTTTTCTACTTCGCTGCGCAGCTGCATTACCTCTTCTTTTGCCGCAACTACAGCTTCCCGTTTCTTGGCATCGGCATCTTTTTGCGCTGTATTTACAACCCGCCGTGCTTCTTCTTCCGCACTGCCGATCGTCTTTTCAGCCATGTTCTTACGGACCAGATACCCGCCGACAATGCCCAGCGTTATGGCAATTAGTGCAACCAAAATAGTTATTAATATTTCACTCATACCCTCACCTCCTTGTTCTTTGTTACGTGCGCATTGCTAAAATTTTCTAGCTATTTATGGATTTAGTTTGGAAGCTAACCCTGAGGCTACTCGAGGCGCTCATTAACAACAAAAAAGACCGGACAAGCCGATCTCGTGATAAGGTCACATCAACTACGCGAGTTGTATAGCAAAATTAAGGTCAACCTTGACCTAATTTTTTCTTTCTATATTTCAACAGCCACAAGCCGTCCCCCAAATTACTTACCACCCCACCCCCGACGGGAATAAGGGAAAATGGAGATCCAGTTTGAAAATCTATCTCAATATATTAGAACCCGCATTAGTGGATTGTAATCCTTGATTAGCTTCATTTTCATTTTAAGACAATTTGCAAAATCTGTCAAGTTTGAGCTAAACAGAATAAATTTTATACATTCATCATTGCCGATTTCTACATGGGTACCTTCAGTGTCATGATCAACCGCCTTGCCCAAGTCATG
>DATAMA010000198.1:0-2496 GCA_036260765.1 Desulfobacteria bacterium
ATTTGAGGGCAGCAGCCGCGACTTCTACGGAATCATATTCTTCCATTAATTCGGTCACGGCATTACGGTAAGCTGCCAGGCGGCCGCCTTCAATTAGTTTAACCAAGTGTTCACGCATTGCTTCCAATTGGCGTTCCGCCAGGTCTGCCTGGGTCGGCAAATCTTGCCGGCGGATTCTGGTCTTGACTAATTTCTCGATCATCCTTAACTGCCGGTACTCTCTCGGTACAATCAGCGTAATGGCCTGGCCCCGCTTACCGGCGCGTCCAGTCCGTCCAATCCGGTGGACATAGGACTCGGGGTCTTGGGGAATGTCAAAGTTAATGACATGGGTAACATTTTCGATGTCCAAACCACGGGCGGCTACATCGGTAGCCACCAAAAGTTCAGCCTTTCCTTCGCGGAAACGCTTCATTACCCGGTCCCGCTGAGTCTGGCTTAAATCACCATGCAGTCCACTCGCGAAATAGCCCCGGCTTTCCAATCCGGCAACAAGTTCATCCACGCCTCGCTTGGTTCGACAGAAAATAATCGCCTGACGAATATCTTCCATGTCGATAACCCGGCATAATGCATCGACTTTGGTCTTGTCCCTGGCCTCATAAAATACCTGATCAATCTGTGGGACGGTCAGTTCATCCCGGCTCACGGAAATTGACACCGGATCATGCATAAACTTCTGGCTTAATTTCCGAATTTCATACGGCATCGTGGCTGAGAAAAGCAAGGTTTGCCGTTCCACCGGAGTCTTGCTTAAAATAGATTCAATATCCTCTACGAAGCCCATATCAAGCATTTCGTCCGCTTCATCGAGAACGACCGTTTTTATGTGGTCCAGTCGCAATGTGCCCCGGTTCAAGTGGTCAAGAACCCGCCCTGGGGTGCCGATTGCCACATGCGCACCATAGCGCAAGGCGCGAATCTGCCGATCGATCGGTTGGCCGCCGTAAATTGGCACCGTTTTTAGGTGTTTATATTTACCAATTTTTGCTAGCTCCTCGGCAACCTGAATCGCCAATTCCCGGGTTGGAGCAAGGATAATGGCCTGAACCTTAGGTACCCGGGGATTAAGCGTTTCCACAATCGGGATACCAAATGCCGCTGTTTTGCCGGTACCGGTCTGTGCCTGGCCGAGAACATCCTTTCCTTCGATTATTACCGGAATAACTTGTGCCTGAATTGGTGACGGTTCTTCAAAACCCATATCGGATACAGCCTTGTAAACCTCGCGGCTTAACTCCAGTTCACCAAAGAGGTTGGTCTTTTCTGTCATCAATGATTGAGATACTCCTTTCAACTACAACTTCATGGCTAAACTCCATGAACTCTCGGTAAGTAAATTGTCACTTACCCTGATTAGCGCTTTCGTATTGGATCAGGTAGCGCCGGACCAGATCAAGGGCCGCATTAACAGTTAAGGCGCGAATTGCCTGGCGGTCACCCCAAAAATTATACTTCTCCGTACTGATACTGTCCGGAACAGCTAAACCGACATATACCAGACCGACCGGTTTGGTTTCACTGCCGCCACCGGGTCCGGCAATCCCAGTAACCGATACCGCGAGATTAGCCGCAGTATTTTTCCGTGCACCTGCCGCCATTTCCCGCGCAGTTTCCGGGCTCACTGCACCAAAATCAGCAAGGGTCTGCTCATTTACCCCTAGCAGTTTAACCTTTAGGCCGTTGCTGTAAGTAATAAAACCCCCAAGGTAATAGGACGAGCTCCCGGGAATTGCCGTCAGCGCGCCGCCGATGAGTCCGCCGGTACAGGACTCAGCCGTAGCCATAGTCAGTCCCAGTTTAGCCAAAAGCCCGCCGACAATGTCGGCCATGTCCTGGTCATCCGCGGCAAATACCTTATCGCCCAATTTTCCCCTTACTTGCTTCTCCATTTCCAGCACGGCCTGATCTGCTTCTGTTTTGTTGGCCGCAGTTGCTGAAATCCGGATATGCAACTCAGCCTGTTTTGCCAACAGAGCCAGTGTTGCCTTGTGTCGCTCGGTCAAAACGTCAGCGAGGGCTTCCTCTACGGTTGACTCGCCAATTCCGAATACCTTTAACACCTTGGCGCTGATCACTTCCGGCTGTCCATCGCTCTTATCCCGCAGGTAGGGTTCAACTGTCTCCTCAAACATTGGTTTCATTTCAAACGGGGGGCCAGGTAAAATGATCACTATTTTGCCGCTATGCTCAATAATCACTCCCGGTGCCGTACCCAGATGGTTAGGAATTACCCTGCTTTCCCTGGGGAAATATGCCTGTTTGAGATTGCTTTCAGGCATTTGTCGTCCGCGTTTGTGAAAAAAACTTTTTACCTGCTCAGCGCTTTCTTCGTGCAGTACCAACTCTAAACCCAACACTTTTGCTACGGTAGTTTTGGTTAAATCATCTAGTGTCGGTCCTGTGCCGCCGGTGGTAATAATTAAGTCCGCCCGCTTAACGGCTTGGCGGAACACTTCTTCCATTCTTTCCAAGTTGTCGCCGACTGTGGTGTGA
>DATAMA010000103.1:0-3018 GCA_036260765.1 Desulfobacteria bacterium
ACGTCTTACGCCAAGGACAAATCAACCAACTTCTCGCCGAGAAGGCGCTTGAAGGAAAGATCGTTACCCGTTCGCAGAATCCATCTGATAGCTGCGGCGGTCACCAAATTGCGGGGTCGAATCAGCGGCATCACGGAACGGTCCATACCAAGGTCCCGCAAACTTAGCTGAATAAGCCATGACCGGGATGTGTTCATAACCGGCCTCGTCCAGGGCTGTGCGAATCGCCCCTACCCTGCCGTCCATCATGTCCGATGGGGCAATCATATCAGCGCCGGCCTGAGCATGGGAAACCGCAGTTTTGCTCAACAGCTCAAGGGTTGGATCGTTCAAAACGTCTCCGTCTTTCACAATGCCGCAGTGGCCATGATCGGTATATTCGCACAGGCAAACATCCGTGATCACATACAGATCGGGATAAGCCTGTTTCGCAGCACGGACTGCCTTTTGTACAATACCGTTCGCAGCGTAGGCCTGCGAACCAACTGCGTCTTTTTCCGCCGGAATACCGAAAATAATAATTGCCGGCACCTTTAGATTGACAACTTCTGCGAGTTCCTCGACAAATTTGTCGATGGAAAGGTTATACACGCCAGGCATGGACGATACCTCTTGTTTGATGCCCTGCCCTTCACAGACAAACATCGGATAAATTAAGTCCGACACATTCACCTGATTTTCCCGTACCATTTTGCGGATTACTTCACTTGAGCGTAGACGGCGCGGCCTGCGAATTGGGAAACTCATTTAGTACACCTCCGAAGATTACATAGCAGAAACACTACAATTTTTTTATCAATTCCTGAATAAGTCCATCTATCGTATATTTTTCTGCCTCGACATCAACATCTAGCCCATATTCCCTGATTGTAGCAGAGGTTATTGGGCCAATGGAAGCCACTGTAACGCCTTTTAATTGTTCAGCAACTTGATCTCTGCCAACTAATTCTACAAAATTTTTTACAGTTGAGGAACTAGTAAATGTGACCACATCAGCCATCTTTTGCGTCAGCATCTCGATTAACGGCCCTTTTTCACTATTTGCCTGCACAGTGCGGTAAACCGGAACTACCTCGATCGGAATACCTTGCGCAGCAATCGTCTCTGGCAAAACCTCCCGCGCAACTTCCGCCCGCGGCAGCAAAACCCGGTCAGCGCCAGACAGCTCAGTCTTAAGCGCGTCGATGACCCCTTCAGCCTTATAATCGTCCGGGACTAAATCTACCCGTAAATGGTAACTTTCGACCGCTTTTTTTGTCGCCGGGCCGGCCGTACAAATCTTCAGTCCAGCTAATTCCCGGAAATCTTTCCCTAACTCACTCAGGCGTTGGAAAAAGAATTTTACCGCATTGGCGCTGGTGAAAATGAGCCACGTGAAACTCTGCAAGGCATTAATCGCGTTATCTAACGGGGCATAGTCTGTCGGCGGCACAAATTCAATCACCGGGAATTCCCAGGCGTCCCCGCCCAGGTTCTCAATCTTCTCAGACAATACGCTGGCCTGGCCTCTGGCCCTGGTCACCACGATCCGTTTACCAAACAGAGGCTTGTTCTCAAACCATTTAAGTTTCTCCCGTAACGATACGACGGCGCCAACCACCACTACCGCAGGCGAGCCAAACTTACCGGCGATGGCTTTGTCAACAATATCCGCCAAAGTTCCCGTAATCGTCTGCTGATCCGCGGTGGTACCCCAACGAACAAGCGCGATCGGTGTCGCCGGGTCTTTACCGTTTTCCTGTAACTTTTGGACAATCATCGCCAGTTTTTCCATGCCCATCAAAAAAATCAATGTTCCATGGGCCTCGGTTATTTTGTCCCACCGGATGCTGGTCTCAGCTTTATCATATTTGAGATGACCGGTAATCACGGCAAATGAAGTGGTAAAGTCACGGTGCGTAACCGGAATTCCCGCATAAGCCGGAACAGCTATGGATGAGGAAATTCCCGGTATTATTTCAAATTCAACACCCTGGTCAAAAAGATATTCAGCCTCTTCACCGCCGCGCCCGAAAACGAACGGATCTCCGCCCTTCAAACGGGTAACGATCTTTCCTTCAAGCGCCTTCTCGGCGAGAAGTTGGTTGATTTGTCCTTGGCGTAAGACGTGATTATCCGGGTATTTGCCGGCGAAAATCAGCTCACAATCCGGTTTTGCGTAGCTCAACAGCCGTTTTGAACTTAGGCGGTCATAGACAATCACATCTGCCTTCTGGATACATTCAAGGCATTTTACGGTTACTAACTTTGGATCTCCCGGTCCCGCTCCCGCTAAAAAAACAATCCCTCTCCCCATGTTTCCTCTACTCCTGTCGCAATTCAGCCAGTATTTCTCCTGCTCCCATATCTAATAATTTACAGGCTACCTCTATACCCAGTTCTTCCGGCTTGTCCACTGTTCCTACCGCCTGGGTGCGTAATACTGTCTTCCCGTCTAAACTTGCCACCAAGCCGTCCAGGACAAGTTGTTCTCCCTCGACCCGGCACAAACTGCCGATCGGGATCTGGCACCCGCCTTCCAGTTTTTTCAGCAATGCCCGTTCGGCTCGTACAGCCGTAGCCGACTCCGGATGATTGATTTTCGCCACGATCGCAGCGATTTCTGGATCATCCTCCCTGATTTCAATGCCGACCGAACCTTGTCCAACCGCGGGCAAAGAGTCTGCAAAGCCGATTTTTTCTGTTATCCGATCAGCCCAACCCATTCTTTCGACACCTGCCGCTGCCAGAAGCATCGCATCATAGTCGCCACGATCGAGCTTGGCAAACCGGGTATTTAGATTGCCGCGGCATTCAAGGATTTGTAAATCCGGACGCATTTTTGCCAATTGAGCTTTACGCCGCAAACTGCTGGTACCGACCTTGGCCCCGTGTGGCAGCGTCCTTAAGGTATAGCCCTTAGGGGAAATCAACACATCACGCGGGTCGTGACGTTCACATATCGCCCCCAGCTTCAGTTTTTCCGGCAGTACGGTCGGCACATCTTTCATGCTATGCACCGCCAAATCGGCACTGTTC
>DATAMA010000121.1:0-4202 GCA_036260765.1 Desulfobacteria bacterium
TACCTGGCGGCATGCGCAAGCGGGTGCTGACGTTGTCGTGATCTCCTCACCCCAAAAACTGGCGATGATTAACCGGGTGGAACAAGAGCTGGAGCTGGATCAAATCTGTGCCCAAGTACAAGGTGTTGACTTGATTATCACAGAAGGGTATAAACGCGCCAACAAACCGAAGATTGAGGTCTTTAGGCAGGGTGTTTGTGATCAATTACTCTGTGGAGCAAATGAATTAATCGCTCTGGCCACAGACCGGGAATTTGATTTGGGAGTCCCCTGCTACGGATTGGATGATGCCAAGGGTTTAGTTGATCGCATTGAACAACTGTTTTTGCACAATGCTTGACGGTAGCGTTGGAGGTTTGGGAACATGAAGGCTAGTGCAGTGATTTTAGCCGGTGGACGGAGTTCGCGGATGGGGACAAACAAAGCTTTACTGGAGGTCAACGGCAAGGCTCTTATTGCCATTCAGGTCGAGGAGTTAAGCCATCGGTTTAGCGAGGTAATCATTGTCAGCAACCAACCTTGGCTATACGCGAATTTAAAGGCTACGGTGATTACAGACCAGTATCCTGGCCTGGGACCGTTAGCCGGAATTCATGCCGGACTAAAAGCTGCTGCAAATGAAGTGATTTTTCTTGTGCCTTGCGATATGCCTTTTATTTCCGCTGCGGTGGGTACCCAGTTATTAAGTCGTTTGGGTGGAGCAGACGGACTAATATTGGAGCGAGATGGTAAGCTGGAACCGCTATACGGCCTGTATACCAAACGCTGTTTGCCGGTGATCGAAGAATTCCTGCGGGCAAAACGGCTGAAAGTAATTGATTTTTATCCGCGTTTAAATATCCAGACGTTGCCGGCAGCAAGCCTGCACCTGACTTGTGCGGTAGAGACGGCGCTGTTTAACATCAACACGCCGCAGGATTTTCAGCAGGCAAAAGCGTTGAGTGGTCGGCTAGTCTAGGCTTTGGAGGGGTATTCATGGAACAGTTAACGCATTTTGACGAGTCCGGCCGCGCGAAAATGGTCGATGTCTCGGCTAAAGCAAATACTGTCAGAGAAGCGATAGCTAGGGGTAACATTACGGTCAAGCCGGAGACGCTAGCCTTGATTGCGCAGGGAAAGTTGGCGAAGGGGGACGTCCTTGGTGTAGCCCAGGTGGCCGGGATTATGGGAGCAAAACAGACACCGCATATAATTCCAATGTGCCATCCGTTGTTATTATCCGGGGTGAAGCTGAACTTTCATCTGGATATGGAACACAACCGGGTAGACATTGAAGCCAGAGTCAAAACCACGGGAAAAACGGGCGTTGAGATGGAAGCTTTAACTGCGGTTGCTATTGCCGGATTAACTATTTATGATATGTGCAAAGCGGTTGATAAGGATATGATAATTGGTGAGATCTGCCTGGTAGAGAAGCTAGGCGGAAAAAGCGGGCATTACCTTAGAAGCAACTTCTAAGGTAATGCCCGGCTTGTGTTTCCTTTAACATTTTAGGAAGGATTAAATTCAATTAGTCGCGAATATCAATGGCTAAGGAGTACACTGTACCTAAAAACGTAATTCAGTTACTTTTGATGAAGGAGATGTCAACCATCAATTTTCTGGCAGTAGACTTTGAGTTTACGGTATACACATCAAATACGTTTGGACGGCCAAGGGCCTTCTTCCCCGAGGTAATTGAAGTCGGCGCTGTCGTTACGGATGAATTTGGCAAGCCAAATGGCGAAAAATACAGTGCTTTTGTCAAGCCGCGTTTTTGGCCAAGGTTGACCGATGAATGTTTTGCTATTACCGGTATACGCCAAAGTGATGTGGATAACGGGGTTCCCCTTGAGGTAGCAATAAAAAAGCTAAAGGCAATGACACCGGCCGGTGGCAATTGGTTGGTGGCCTGGGGTGATGCGGACCGTAAGGTTCTGGGTGATGTTTGTCGGAAATACGGCTTAGAATACCCGTTTGTGTGGGCAGACTACGTGGACTTGGCAACTTCGTACCGTGGGTTTTATAAATTGGAGAAACGCGCGGCTTTACAACGGGCGATTGAGGAACGTAACATCGTTAAAGTTGGCATATCTCATTCCGCCCTGGATGACGCAATCAATGCTGCACTGGTAATGGAGAAAATGATTAACGAAGGCTGGGTCGTCGAACGGGCCGATGAATTAGCACGTAAAACAGCCAGCGGAAATGCCTGAAAAACCTTAAAACTACGCCGGAACTAAAGCAACCGTGAGCAGTCATTGCGCACGGTTGCTTCCTTTTTATCGCTTAGACAACTTTCACGTTATACTCTTTAAACCAGTCATTTACCTGAATAAGATAGGCAAATAACTGCGGCCCGGTCATTAGCTGGCCAAACCACGGAATGTCAAAATTTGCCCCTTTGGCGGCAACAAGCTTGCCTACAGCAGTACGATTGACAAACTGCAACAGAGGAGACGCAGTATCCCTGAGAATTTCAGAGAGTACGTTGGTGACAGCGTCGGTGTAAGCTGGATTGTGGGTCTTGGGATAGGGACTTTTCCGACGTTTTAGAACTTCCGGCGGTAAAAATCCGGTCAGCGCCCGGCGAAGGATGCCTTTTTCCTGCTGGTCGCAGTACTTCATCCGCCAGGGAATGTTCCAAACATATTCAACAAGTCGATGGTCACAGAAAGGTACCCTGACCTCCAAGCCGGTAGCCATACTCATGCGGTCCTTCCGGTCCAGCAGCGTGGTCATAAACCAGGTGAGATTAAGATAGAACATTTCGCGCATCTTTCTATCGGCTGCTGAATCATCAGGATGGACCGGGACTTCAGCAAGGGTATCGGCGTAGCGGGCAGAGAGGTACTCCGTGGGTTTGATCATCTCCAATAATTCCGGAGAAAAAAGAGCCAGTTTTTCGTTAATTTTACGGGACCAGGGAAAAGTACCGGAATTTATCGCCTCCTCACTGCGAAACCAGGGATACCCGCCAAAGACTTCATCGGCGCATTCTCCGGAAAGGGCGACGGTAGCGTGTTTCTTGATTTCGCGGCAGAACAGAAGCAGGGAGGAATCTACATCAGCCATTCCAGGCAAATCCCTGGCAACTACGGCATCGGTAAGCGCGTCAACTAATTGCGGCGTATCCACTTTTACCGTGTGGTGGACTGTTCCACAAGAGCGTGAGACAAGATTGGCCCAAGGGGCGTCCTGGTTGGGCTGAAAGGCACTGGGCGTAAAGAATTTATCGTTGTCGACATAATCTACGGAAAAACTTGAAAGAGCGCCTAGATTGTTGCGACGGTAATGATCGGCGGCAATAGCGGTAATTGCGCTTGAATCGAGGCCACCGGAAAGAAAGGTACAGACCGGAACATCGGAGACAAGTTGGCGCCTGATACTGTCAAGGACCAGGCTGCGTACCTTGCTTACCGTTGTGTCCAGGTCATCTTCGTGCGGAGCGCTTCTCGGCGCCCAATACCGTTTCACGCTCAATCCGGTGTGGCTGAAATTAAGATAATAGCCCGGACGCAGTTCCTTTACATGCTTGAACACCCCATGGCCAGGAGTGCGCGAGGGTCCCATTACAAAGATTTCGGCCAATCCTTCCGCATCGATTATAGGTTCAACCAGTGGATGAGCGACTAACCCTTTAAGTTCAGATGCGAACAGGAAAGTGTTCTGGTTATGCCAGTAAAACAGGGGCTTAACCCCCATGCGGTCGCGTGCTAAAAATAACCTTTGGGCGGCTTCGTCCCACACGGCAAAAGCGAAGATGCCATTAAAACGCTGAACACAGGTGTCTCCCCATGCGATATAGGCGTTTAATACGACTTCGGTATCGGAATGGCCTTGAAAAACATAACCGAGCGTTAAAAGTTCTTGCCTGATTTCGTTCGTGTTGTACAGTTCGCCATTATAAACAAGTATGTAGGTTTGCTCATTTCGGACCCGTACCATCGGCTGAATTCCACCCGCTGGATCAATCACGATCAAGCGGCGGTGACCAAACGCGGCATGCTCTGAGAGCCAGATTCCGTCAGCGTCAGGACCGCGCGGCGTAAGTTTACGGTTCATTTGTTCTATTACCCGGCCATTTTGCCTTAGATCGCGCTCCCAGTCGACCCACCCGGTAATTCCACACATAACTCTTTGCCTCCCGAAAATTTCTGGTTACGAAATATTGTATTGGCGACCCGAGCAATCTGTTCCGGCTTTGGCGCTAATCCCGGTTA
>DATAMA010000131.1:0-2970 GCA_036260765.1 Desulfobacteria bacterium
AAAACTAAACTTTAGAGATTAATGACTTACGAGTAAGGAGGCATTCTTGCATGACGGAGCTTCGAGGTTGGAAAATAGGCAAAACCTTCTTTATAGTTGCGCTCACTATTAGCCTGATCAGTTTGGTTGGTTGTGCCCAGACAGGACCTGCCCAAAAAACTACGATCACTGCTGCCGGCTCAACTGCGCTTCAACCGCTGGCTAAATTGGCAGCGGATAAATTCATGGGTGCCAATCCCGGCACTCAAGTCAATGTTAGCGGCGGCGGCTCGTTTACCGGATTAAATAACATTGCAGCCGGTTCAATCGACATCGGTGACTCCGATGTTCCAGTTACGGCAGAACTGCAAAACAAGGGATTAGTCGACCATAAAGTGGCCGTTGCCCCATTCCTGATCATCGTCAATAATGACGTCACGCTCGACAATCTCACTCAAGCCCAGTTGCAGGACATCTTTACCGGTAAAATTACTAACTGGAAAGACGTTGGCGCAAAGGATGAGAAAATCTCGATAATCGGCCGAGCCAAGTCATCCGGCTCGCGGGCTACAATTAAACAAATCATCTTGCAAGGCCGGGAATTTACCGACGCCGCTGCTGCGCAAGATTCTACGGGCAATCTGATTACCGCGGTGACGCAAACCCCCGGGGCTATTGGTTATATCGACGCCGCCTATCTGAATAACAACGTTAAACCTCTGAAGTACAATGGCATTGCCTACAGCCCAGAGAATGTATACTCCGGAAAATACCCGATATACACGTTCGAGCATATGTACACGAAAGGTGAAGCTACGGGGAACACCAAGAAATTCATCGATTATATCCTGAGTGCGGACTTCCAAAATAACTTTGTAGAAAAGAATGGTTTTCTGTCGACAAACAAACTTCAAAAGTAATCGGGCAGTGAGGTGTCACAGGTTGTCCCAAAAACACGCAGGTGTCTACGTTAGCGACCGCCTGGCAAGGTACTTTTTCGTTGCCAGCGCGATTTTAGTATCGCTGATTATCCTTACAATTATCTGGTTTGTCGGCAATCAAGGGTTGGCCACTTTTCGGGTTGCCAGCCCAACCCAGTTTTTTACGAGCAGCAAGTGGAGCCCGGACACGGGGAGCTTTGGTGCGCTTACCTTTATCGCCGGGACATTGGGTACTACCGTCCTGGCCCTGTTAATCGGTGCTCCCCTCGGCTTAGCCGGAGCCGTATTTATGGCCAAAGTTGCACCACACTGGATGCGGGCAGTGCTAAGGCCGGCAACCGAACTTTTTGCCGGTATTCCTTCCGTAGTTTACGGCTATGTGGGAATCACAGTTTTTGTAGATTTAATTCGCAGACTAACCGGGTCGACCACTGGCTATGGGTTGTTGGCTGCGTCACTGGTATTAGCAATTATGATTCTTCCGACCGTGATCAGCATCTCGGAGGATACGCTCCATGCCTTACCGGAAAGCTATGAAGAAGCGTCCCTGGCCTTGGGTGCAACACGTTGGCAGACAATCTGGCGCGTATTGCTCCCGGCAGCAAAGCCGGGAATTATGACGGCGGTGATTTTGGCCATGGCCAGAGCAATCGGCGAAACTATGGCGGTACAAATGGTGATTGGTAATTCACCGCTCTTCCCTCAATCGTTCGTCACTCCGACCTCAACCTTAACCAGTGATATCGTGATGGAGATGGGGAATACACCTTTTGGTTCAACCTGGAACAATGCGCTATTTATGATGTCGCTGCTTCTGCTGTTAGTCTCGCTGTTTTTAATTATTCTCGTACGGGCAATTATTCGAAGGGGTGATCTTAATGAACCCCAAAACATTTAACTACCTCGCTACTGTTCTGTTATGGTTAATCGCCTTAAGCATTGTTGCCCTATTAGTATGGTTTTTGACCTATATTCTAGGCAAGGGACTGCCTTACCTCACCGAAAACCTGCTAGCCGGGCCCGATGGTGTGGGTGAACAACTGTTTAATTCGTTTTACATCCTGCTGCTCTCGCTGCTTTTTTCCTTTCCGGTCGGCCTGGGCACGGGAATCTATCTGGCTGAATATGCACCGGACAATCGGTTGACAGACCTAATCCGTTTAAGCACCGAAAGTCTGGCCACGGTACCGTCCATCGTGTTTGGCCTATTCGGGATGATCATCTTTGTCAATATCTTAGGGTTAGGATTTAGCATTATCGGCGGTGCGGTTACACTGGCTTTGCTTAACCTGCCAATTCTGGTCCGGGTAACAGAAGAAGCTCTCCGTACTGTCGCCGGGAGTTATCGTGAGGCGAGCATGGCGCTCGGCGCAACCATGTGGCAAACTTTACGCAAGGTTACCTTGCCAACTGCGCTGCCCGGTCTGGTTACCGGGGTCACCTTGGTTGCCGGCAGGGCCCTGGGAGAGACGGCGATTCTCATTTTTACCGCGGGGATGAATGTTTCCCGTAAACCCTTTGACACTAACCTAACTGCCCCAGGTGAAACGCTGGCCGTTCATCTGTTCGCACTCAAGTCAAACCCGCTCCCCGGTACAAACGCCGCGCAAATTGCGGACGGTACAGCCGCTCTGTTAATTATCATGGTTCTGTTTTTTAATCTGTTGCTTGTGCTGCCAAGCCGCTGGCTGCACCGGCGCTTTGCCGGTACAAATAAATAGAAGGAGAATGCAGCAATGGCCGATAAAATTATGGCTAAACACCTCGACTTGTTTTATGGAGACCAGCAGGCCTTGACTGACATCAATTTAAAAGTTGCCGCGCAGACTGTTACCGCTTTGATCGGCCCCTCCGGTTGCGGGAAGTCCACCTTTTTGCGTACCCTAAATCGCATGCATGACCTGCTGCCAAATGTCAAAATCAGGGGTGAGGTTTTAATCGATAATGCCGATATTTACGCACCGGACACAGATGTAGTTCTCCTACGCAAACGGGTCGGAATGGTCTTTCAACGGCCAAATCCTTTTCCGAAGACTATTTATGAGAATGT
>DATAMA010000145.1:0-2319 GCA_036260765.1 Desulfobacteria bacterium
AACTTTAACTATGCCAGCCCGGCTGCGATTATGGATGAAATCGCCAGCCTGAACCCTGCTTATGCCGGGGTCAGCTATGACCGTCTGGAAGAGGATGGGCTACAGTGGCCGGTGCCGGACAAGAATCATCCCGGCACGAAATTTCTCCATGCGGATAAATTCAGCCGCGGCCTTGGGTTGCTCCAAGGTATTGAGTATCAACCGCCGGCGGAAGGACCGGATGAGAAATATCCGATTATGTTGACAACTGGTCGGATGCTTTTCCACTACGGGACGTCAACACGTAACTCCAAGGCTTTAAATACGTATCGTCCGGAAGAACGTGCAGAAGTCAATCCGGTTGATGCAGAGAGAATTGGGGTTGAAGACGGCGGTTTCATGAAGGTAGAGTCCAGGCGTGGGAAGCTGGTTACCAAGATTCGAATAACGGATCGCGTTCCTGCCGGGGTAATCTTTATGACTCACCATTACCTGGAGACTCCGACCAACGAACTGACTAACGGCGCTTACGATAAGGTGACCAAGACCTATGAGTACAAGGTTTGCGGTGTACGGATTTCCAAGGTGGACAAACCGGTTGCTCAGAGTGCAAAGTAAATAGTAATGTTAAGCGGGCAGCTTGCTGCCCGCTTTTGTTATTCAGGACTAACCGCACGCCAAAATCACTAGCGTGCGGTTTTGTCGCATCAGCTCTGAGATGAGTGCTAATAATATGTTTAAAAGGTTATGGAGGCTAAACAATCTTGAACGTTTGGGACAAGGTACAAGAGCTGACGCCAAATGAAAAAGCGTTTCAGGTATTTCATCGCCGCTTAAAAAATTCCGCGCGGTGTTTATCTCCGGGCAATGGAGAATTTCCCGCAGCCGTTTAAGGAAGAGGGCTATCAAGATTTTGTCGCCCGATACCTCGAGGCACAAGGGGATGACGGAATTGTGGGAATGGTTAGGGTCGAGGAGTGGAAAGATGACTTTGTCTTGGATGCCGCTGTCCGCTATCCTGTAGAACAAGACGTTTAGCGTTTCATTCAGATTTGAATTATTTCACTAATGATTAATGTTTAATGAATTTGCTAATAACGGGAAATAATAGAGTCGAACAAATCAAAGGAGGTAACCAACTATGGAATCTTCCATGAACACCGTTGAATCCTTTGACAAATGGCAAGAGTTCTTGGGTAAAGGCGCTCAATTCATGGAGAAGTTGGGTGTTTCGAGTGACAACGTTGCCGGTATCGCCAAGGGAGTTGGCGATTTCCTCGCCAGTAGTATTGACCCGGAAAACTCGCAGCAAAGAGTGTTAAAAGATCTGTGGGATAGCGCCAATGACAACGAAAAACATACTCTGGCCAGCCTGGTAATGAGAATGTGTAAAAATCATTCAGGGCAAAAACACTAGTAAAAGAATCATTACCAAGCCAATACCTTTTAACCAGGTCAAAAAATGGGGCTGACCTAACTCAGTTAATTAGTGTAGGTCAGCCCTGTATATCTTTTAATACGGCTAAATACGGTCTTAATTGATTCGGCACTATGCGTGTGATTTTTTGTAAGCAAGGAGAATCACTTCTGAATTTTCCGCCGACCCTTGTTGGTTTAAATTAGACTCAGCCTTTTTTAGTTGCTCCAGTTGCGTCGAGTCGAGGTGGGCAAACGGAAGTTGATCGGTTTGATGCATCGATGCTTACACTCCTTTCTGGTAGTCAACTCGCTTTTTTAGCATTCCCGAGCAACAGGCCTTTTATGTTTTTACCGGTTAATCAACAATCCGTTCCGGATGCGTGTAGATGTTCATCCGGTCGGCTCTGGCAAAACCAACAACCGTAACCCCGAGCTGATCGGCCAGCTTCAAGGCCAGATCTGTTGGTGCAGACCGGCCAATCAGAACCGGACAGCCCATTTTTGTAGCTTTAATCAGTATCTCTGATGAAACTCTGCCGCTAAAGGTTATTGCCCGCGTAGAAAGATCTACGCCTGCCAAAAAGGCCTGGCCATATAGTTTATCAAGTACATTATGACGCCCAATATCAGCGGCAAAGTAATCGAAGGCTCCGTTTCCACAAATAGCCCCGCCATGCACTCCGCCGGTAAGATGAAATAATTCGGAGCGGTTGTCAAGCATGCTCGAATAGCTTAGAATTTGTTCGGTAGTAATCGCAAGATTACCGGTTATCGGCTTAGTCAGGCGGGCATCGTTGGCGAAGTAGAAGGAACTGCGCCCTTTTCCGCAACACGAGGTCAAATACCGTTTGAGAAACAGTTTTTCCCCCAGTGAAAAATCGTTGCTTGTCTCGACCCAAGCCAAGCCTTTGTTCATATCCA
>DATAMA010000151.1:0-2378 GCA_036260765.1 Desulfobacteria bacterium
CAACCCAAACCGGCACAGCAGCCAACCCTACTGACAAAGCAAGGACTCCGGCAACCAAGCGGTAATGCTTACGGTGCGATTTCACACCGCCTAAAATGTTCTCGTCGTTTAACGCCCAGCTGACCATGGCGCCAAGCAGAAAGGCAAGGCCTGCCGCGAGGGTGTTGTTTTCGCTGATAAAGCGTTGAAACACCAATGTTCCGCTAAACCCCAGACCGAGGCTGAGGGCTAATTTAGCACAATAATCGGAGCGCAGTCTTGCCGGCAGCAACAAGGCCAATAACACACAACCCGCCCCAAAAATAATAATCCCACCCCGCGAACCCGTTGCCAGCAGACAAACGATAATTGCGTACAGGGCAGGAAGAAATGTGCGTCTCCACCTGCCGGTTGTCCCGGACCAAAGGTGAAGACCGACAAATACAATAAAACCTAGGTAGATCGCTAATGTATTGGGATATTGAAAAGTGGAATAGATTCTCCCGTTCAGGTACCCTCCCGAAATAGAGAATACATCGAGCGCGCCGGCAATTCCCACCAGAGCCACGCCAAGTCCGGCGCTGAAAAGCAGCACCAGAAATAATCTAACCCGGTGTGCCGAACATGTTTCTGTCCGCATTAATCGGTAAACTACGTAAAGATTGAGAACTTTTAAGACCTCAGCAATTGCTGCAGCCTTGTCCACTGCCCCCGCGACAGCCAGGGCATAAGCGCCGGCAAGGCCTAAGCCGAGCAGGTCAAGCCGTGATAGCGCTGTTACTTTGAGTGTCCGGCAATCCTTGCTGTGTCGCAAAATTAACGCCAGACAGATAAGTATGGCGGTTGCCAAGTGGACAAACCGCCATTCCCTTTCAAAGAACAGTCCCCTTGGATAAGGCGCCAGGGCAACCCCCAGGGACAATAGTCCAAAAATGCTACTTTTGCGCAGAGTTCGGAGCAAAGGCAAAAGTAATTTCTCCTTCCACTGCCAACTGATCCTCGACATAGGCCCTGCCAATTCCATACCCAATCCGGCTTCTCACCTTGGTCAACTCAACTTCCAGGCGGAGTTGATCCCCCGGAACAACCTGGCGGCGAAACTTCACCTTGTCAATTCCCCGAAAAAGGGCAATTTTACCGCGGTTTTCTGCCATTGTCAGTACCGCGACCGCACCGACTTGAGCCAAGGCTTCAACCATAAGTACCCCGGGCATCACCGGGTTACCCGGGAAGTGCCCCTGAAAAAACTGCTCGTTGGCAGTCACATTTTTGATTCCAACCGCTCGTTTTCCCGGCTCCAACTCCAGGATCCGGTCAACTAATAAAAACGGGTATCTGTGCGGAATAATTGCTTGGATTTGGGTGTTATTCAGTTCTGGCAAAACAATTGCCTCCTTGTTTTTCCTTATTCGCTGTCAATAACGTTTTATGATAATATTAGAAAAGGATTTTTCACAAAGGTGGTCACAAACTTTGTCTAATCTTATCAGCGCCGCCATATTTTACGTTACAGCCGTATATGTGCTTATTTTACCTGTAATACCGGAAAAGTTCAAATACCATGGTCTATCCCTAACAGGGGATACCTTGTTAGGCCTCATTTGTGGATTATATCTGATCGCAATCGTTGTTTCCCCTTCCGCCAGGCACAGATTCCTGGCCGGTATTAAGGACTTTTTTACCGATTCACTGTCGCTGTCACTTACCGTGTTACTGGTGATGATGTTGCTATCCGTCAGTTACGCTGCGGAGAAAGGTTTAGCCTTAAGTGAAACTGCCCGGTTTTTAAGCTATCTCGTTTTTTTCTTTATCATTAAATATGAGATAAATGATTACCGCCGCTTAAAACGTTTATTACAGCTATTTTTCCTGATTTCAGCCTTGCTCAGCATCCTGGGTTTCATCCAATATTTCACTGGAGTGGGGCTGAACGAAAAATTCTTCGTCCAGCAAAGCTTCGGAGCCACCGCCCGGGTTGCGGCAACTTTGGATAATCCCAACAGCTTCGGCGGTTTCTTAATTCTCAGCTTGTTTCCATTATTGTTGTTAACGATTAACAGCCGTAAACCGAGCGCCAAAGGTGCTTACGGGTTAATGGCCTTATTGGTATTAACCGGGATTATGTTTACGTTTTCGCGTAATGCCTGGTTAGGTGTTGCGCTTGGCTTTGTCGTCCTGGCTTTAACCTATAGTCTAAGGCTGTTCATTCTATTAGGCGGAGTCGGGGCATTAGCATTATTCACCCCGCTGCTCAACCGTCGTTTGCACGACATTTTTAACAGCTCCCAAAACGAGTCCCGGGTTAAATTATGGCAGCCAGCATTAGCCAAAAGTAAGTAGTCGCTTTAGGCACAAATAATAAATTATCCGAGAAATTCATAAACAAAAAGGCAATGAAC
>DATAMA010000170.1:0-3256 GCA_036260765.1 Desulfobacteria bacterium
TTTAGCCAACGCCTGTTCTTTCACTTCCTGGCCAATTACCGCTTGCAAATCGCGGACAATCATTGGATAGGGGTGTGGCCCTGCTGCCGTGCCGAAGCAGTAAAAGGTGTCATAAACATTCGTTACCCAGTCGCGAATGGCCTCGTTTATTGCGTCTTTTAAGGTGCGGCTGCCCGATTTCACGGAAATAACTTTTGCACCGAGCAATTCCATGCGAAAAACGTTAAGGGCCTGACGTCTAACGTCTTCTTCGCCCATATATACTTCGCAGTCCAGCCCAAACAAGGCACAGGCAGTTGCCGTAGCCACGCCGTGCTGCCCGGCGCCGGTTTCCGCGATAACCCTTTTTTTACCCATGCGTTTTGCCAGCAGGATCTGGCCAATCGTGTTATTGATTTTGTGCGCCCCGGTAAGATTCAGGTCTTCACGTTTGAGATATACCTGCGCACCGCCGAGATGAGCGGTAAGCCGCTCGGCATAGTAAAACAGGGAAGGGCGGCCGACATAATCACGCAAATAGGTCCGGTATTCCGTTTCAAACTGCGGGTCGCGCTTCGCTTCCTCATAAGCCTTAGTCAATTCCTCGAGCGCCGGAACTAATGTTTCCGGCACATACATTCCTCCGAACAGGCCATATCGGCCCCGCTCATCCGGCATATTCATCCTAAACTCCTCCTCGTCTCAGCTGTGAACCGGTAGATTAGCTCCCGGCTCTTTTCTCCATCCTGTTCAACTCCGCTGCTGACATCAACAGCGTAAGGGTGAACCTGTTCAATCGCCGCGGCAATATTGTCCGGGTTTAACCCGCCGGCCAGAATTATTGGCTTGCCAAACTGTTTGGCGCCTTCTGCCTTGGCCCAATTAAAGGTTTTTCCGGATCCTCCCGCTTTACCCTCTACCTTGGTATCGAGTAAAAAGGCGTCAACGTCATACTTTTCGAGATTTGACGGTTCCCAGTCGTCGCCAACCGCGAATCCCTTAATCACTTGATAGCTCCAACGCCGACAGTATTCCGGCGGTTCAGTGCCGTGAAACTGCAGGACGTCCAACTTGCAGAAGGTACCCAGTTCTTCAACAATATATCTTTGTTCATTGACAAAGACACCGACCTTAGTGACAAAAGGCGGCAGGCTGAGAATAATTTCGCGTGCTCGTTCGGGATTAATCTGGCGAGCGCTAGGCGCAAAGACAAACCCCAACGCATCCGCGCCCGCCTCGACTGCCCAGTGCGCAGCCTCGAGCGTTTTGATGCCGCAAATTTTTACCCTTGTCATCTGCTTTAAACCTGCCTCCGTTCTATTTCGACTCTACTTCAACTCTATTTTAACTCTATTTCAACACAATTTCCGGCTTGAGCCCGGTTAAAACTTGAGTGACTATGCCGGTTTTCCGCCAAACCCAACAGCTTTCTTGTGGCGCTGACTACATCGTCTTCCTTCGCCAGCGCTTCACCTACTAGCACGGCCTTAACACCTGCTGTTCGCAGTAATTCTACATCTTCTTGACGATTAATTCCACTTTCACTGACCAGCAGGCAATTTGCCGGAACATGCGGTGCCAGTTCTGTTGTTTTAGTTAAATTCGTTGTGAAGGTGGCCAAATCGCGATTATTAATCCCAATAATTTCCCCGCCTGCGGCCACGCTTTTTGCCAAGTCAGCCGTGGTGTGGGTTTCTACCAGCGCATCCATGCCTAATTCTCGCACGATGCCCAGATATTCATCAAGTTCCGCCGCGCTTAAAATCCTGGCAATCAGTAAAACGGCATCCGCTCCGGCCACTCTGGCTTGATAGATTTGATAAGGATCAATGACAAAATCCTTCCGCAACAGCGGTAAATTTACCCGTTCGCGGATTAACTTGAGATAGGTGAGTGAGCCCTGAAAGAACTGCTCATCGGTAAGGACCGAGAGTGCCTGGGCACCGCCCTCACGATAATCTTCCGCCAATTGTACCGGGTCAAAGTTTGGACGGATGAGTCCTTTGGAAGGCGAGGCTTTTTTGACCTCGGCAATCAGGCTAACGGCGCTGCCCGGGGCCAAAGCCGCCTTGAAATTCCGGCAGGGCGCTACATTTTTCGTTAACTTGATCAATTCGGCGAGAGGAAGTTTTTGTTTAGCAGCGGCTACTTCTTGCCGCTTAACTTGCACAATCTTGTCTAAGATCATCCTTACGGTCTCCCAGTTCAGAACTAACTCGCACTAACGCTGCCAGTTTTTCCATGGCAGCGCCGGAGTCAATGGAATGTTTCGCTTGATCAAGTGCAGCGGCAAATGTCGCGGTACCGCCGGCGACATAGATTGCGGCCGCAGCATTCAGCAGGATAATATCACGTTTGGGGCCCGTCTCGCCGGCCAGGATTGCTTTGGTAATTGCCGCGTTCGTTGTGGCGTCGCCGCCTTTAACGCTGTCCAACGGCGCCTGCGCAAAGCCGTAATCCCGCGGATCAAGTTGATAGGTTGTAATTTTGCCCTGGTTAAGCTCACTGACTTTTGATGGCGCGGAAAGGCTGATTTCGTCCAAGCCATCGCCATGCACGACCATCGCCCTGGTACAGCCCAAACGGTTAAGCACAGCGGCCAGTTGTTCCGTAAGCTCCGGATTATAGACCCCGATCACCTGGAATTTTGCCCCGGCAGGGTTGGTGAGCGGTCCCAGTAGATTAAACACGGTCCGCGTACCAAGTTCCCGTCTTGGCCCAACTACATGCCGCATCGCCACATGATGGACCTGGGCAAACAGAAAGCCAATGCCGACATCTCGAATGCATTTTGCGACATCTTTAGGCGTTAAATTAACGTTTATGCCAAGAGCCTCCAATACATCCGCGCTGCCGCACTGACTGGAAGCAAAGCGGTTGCCATGCTTTGCCACCTTTAACCCGCAGCCTGCGGCGACAAATGCTGCCGTCGTAGAGATGTTAAATGTGCCTGCCCCGTCACCGCCGGTTCCACAGGTATCGATGAGATCCAATTCCGGGACTTCCACTTGCAATGCCGCTTCCCGCATTCCTTTGGCTAAGCCGGCAATTTCCTCAACAGTCTCGTTTTTCATGCGCAACGCAATTAACAGTGCACCAATTTGGGCGGGTGTCGCCTGCCCCTGCATAATCGCCGCCATTACCTTATGGGCTTCCTCTTCTTTCAGGTTACTGCCTGCGGCAACCTGGCCAATCGCTTGACGAATCTCCATTTGCTCTTCTCCTCTCACCTAATGCTCAACTCAGACTTCACTTGAGCCTGGTTAATGGTTAATGT
>DATAMA010000187.1:0-17648 GCA_036260765.1 Desulfobacteria bacterium
ACATGTCGCTCCATCAAATTTTCCTCCCCGATAATCCGTTAATAGCAAGCCGCCGGTTTACAGCTCAAACGGCTCTAAACTTATTTCCAGAGCGACCGCAAGACGTCCCTGTTCATCATGGCCGGCAAGCAACAGCCGGCCTGCCTGGTCAAGCTCAAAATCAGTCAATCCTTCGGCATAAACCCAGCCCAGCGCCAACTTAAGCCCAACCCGATACGGGCCTTCACCGCTGATAATGCCGTGTTCAAAGCAAATACGACCATTGCGTATATATGCGCCAACGGCCATTTTACCCTCACCGGAGTGCGCGGCATAAGCCCCATTGGTCGTTTCTAAATGAAGATATACCTGCCGATTAAGAAAACCGGTCAGCATCTCTTGTACAGTCGATTTATCAATTGGCTTCACTGATTATCCACCACCTAAATTCTAATCTTTTTTATTTTAACGCGATCATCAGCATCCGGCAACTTTGGCTATTTGATACAACAACTGTTTTTCTGTAAAATAAAAATATTCATTTATGATTGGGGTAAACAATGATCGCGAAGCTAAAGCAAACATTTCCGGCCCTAACTGAACGTAATTACCGTTATTTTTGGCTTGGCCAATGTATTTCCGTAATTGGCACCTGGATGCAGGTTACTGCGCAACAATGGCTGGTATATTCACTGACTAAATCCGCGCTGTTGTTAGGACTGCTCGGTGCCGCCCAGTTTGGGCCTGTGATGTGTTTATCCCTAGTAGCCGGAGTATTTATCGACAGGTACCCTAAAAAACGCCTGATAATTATTACGCAAGTCGGCCTAATGCTCCAGGCTTTCATTTTGGCGCTTCTGGTTTGGTCGGGACAAGTCACCTACTGGCGTGTTCTCCTCCTCGCGACACTGCTCGGCTTTATCAATACCCTCGATCAACCAACCCGCCAATCGTTTATGCCGGAATTAGTAGAGCGAAAATATCTGCGAAGTGCGATTGGCCTTAATTCAGCCATCTTTAATGTTGCTAGGATGACCGGCCCGGCGCTCGCTGCGGTATTAATGGCTAAGTATGGCCCAGGGTTGCTGTTTTTTATAAACGGCATCAGCTTCATCCCCGTAATTATTGGCCTTAGTCTAATCAGGATCAAACCGTTTACCAGAAATACCGTACAAAAGAAAATACTCCAGGAAATACGGGAGGGGTTAAAGTATGTTCGACAGTCCGTATCCCTCCGCAGCACGGTGTTATCAATGTTTGCTGTGAGCACATTCGTAATGAATTTTAACGTTATCACTCCGATATATGCCGCCGAGGTTCTTAAGCAAGGAGTTAGCGGCTACGGCTTTCTCCTTTCCGCCACCGGTGTCGGTTCCTTCGTCGGAGCAGTTCTGGTTGCATCCGTAGCTAAAGGCAAGCCTAAACTAAAGCTGCTTTTTGGCAGTGCCTTCATCGTATCTGTACTGCTTATGCTCCTTGAACCAATTCACGTATTGCCCTTGGCTGCTGCTCTGTTTGTGTTGATCGGGTTCTTCAATATTCTGTTCATGACAACTGCTAACTCGATGATGCAATTTAACTCCAGTGACCAATTCCGGGGCAGGGTGATGAGCGTTTATTCCTTTGCATTTTTAGGTACAACCCCGCTTGGAAACCTGTTTGCCGGTAGTATTGCCCAAAGGCTGGGGGCCGGCTTTGGCGTTTTGGTCTGTGGTGCAATTTCCAGCTCGTTGATTGTGCTTATCGTTATTAACACCCTCGCTAAGCGGCCTGCCAGGCAGGCTAATGGTTAAGACTTTACTTGTAATATTTTTGCTTCAACTTAGCACATACTAGTTTTACTGTGAATTAACCAAAGGATCACAGTATATTTAAGCATAGTTGGAGGTGATTCGCTCAATGATGCATGATTTAAAATGTACGGTTGACTCCTGCCACTATTGGGGAACCGGCAACCACTGTAGCGCAGAGGGTATCGAGGTTAACAACATGGAGAATAGTACCGCAACCACTTCTGATGAAACCGTTTGCAAAACCTTTAAACCGGAAGGTTGACCTTCCGGCGACAATTTATAGGTTGCCAGGCTGGTAACCTTTAACCGGTAATCCCTTTAATGATCCACTCCGTTCACCCAACCATGCTTGGCTGCCCTCAAGCGGTTCTGCATTACGGCAACTTCGATGATCGAGGCAATATTGCGTCCCGGGCGAACAGGCACTATAATTTGCGGTATCGGAATTCCCAGGATTGCATACGCAGGCGGCGGATCTATGCCTAAACGGTCATAAACTTTCCCTTCCTGCCACTCTTCCAGGTGAACATTTAAATGGATATCTTTTTCATCCCGTACTGCGCCCGTACCAAATAATTTGGTAACATCCAGTATCCCCAGCCCCCGTACCTCGATTAAATGTCGAATTCGTTCCGGGGCCGCCCCGCGTAAACTTTCTTCATCAACCCGACGAACTTCTACAGCATCATCCGCGACTAGCAAATGACCGCTTTTGATTAATTCTAAAGCGGTCTCACTTTTGCCAATTCCACTTTCCCCGGTAATTAATACACCTACCCCAAACACATCGACCAACACCCCGTGCACATACCTGCTAGGCGCTAACTGGTTGGTAAGATAGCGAATCAGTAGATAGAAGAGTTGGGTAGTCGAGCGTTGGGTTGTTAACAGGGGAATTCGCCGTTCAGTGGCTAAATCAATAAATTCGCCGGGAACAGGTAAGCCGCGGGTGACAATGATACAGGGCACCTCGGCAATCATTACCTTGGCGATATGCTCCCGCCGGATCTCCTTGTTTAGTTGTTCAATTATCCCCAGTTCAGTTCTCCCATAAATTTGAATGCGCTGTGGGGTTAAATACGTTAAAAAGCCGAGCAGTTCCGCGCTCGGCCGCTTAATACTATAGTCAGTGATCTCTCTATCTAATCCTGCCTCACCTGCTAAGACCCTAAACTTAAATTCTTCAACCAACTGGCTTACCGTTAGCATCAATGTCCCTCTAAAAAGTCTTTTAATCTTTCTTTAACCTCAGCGGCGGTACCGCAATTAAGCACGGCTTCAACTAACTTACTCTTTTCTTCAGGCTTAAACGTTAGCTTAGCCAAAGACCGGCGAACTTTTGGCAGCTGGCCCGGAGACATGCTTAACTCCCTAATGCCAAGTGCTGCAAAGAAGGGGCTCAATAAAACATCTCCCCCAGCCTCACCACAGATGCCTACCCAGATACCCGCCTGTTCGGCTGCTTTGCTCACCCGGGCGATCATACCGAGCACAGCGGGATGATCGGTTTGATATAAATCGGCAAGTTGATGATTTTCCCGGTCTACTGCCAACATATATTGCGTAAGGTCATTGGTACCGATACTAAAGAAGTCTACTTCTGCGCTGATCTTACTGGCATTCCAGGCGGCTGCGGGAATCTCTATCATCACCCCTACCTGAACCTCGCCGATTGAATAACCTTCGTTGACAATTTCCTCTCGGGCTGAAAAGAGCAGTTCCTTGGCCTTACGTAACTCTTCCAGGGTTGCTACCATTGGAAACATTACCGCAGTCGGCCCTACTGCCGAAGCACGCCAGATCGCCCGCAGTTGCCGGCGAAAAATCTCCGGTTTTTGCAAACAAAGCCGCAGGGCCCGAACGCCCAAGAAAGGGTTTTGTTCCTCCGGCAGCTCTAATGCCGGAGCTTTTTTGTCCCCCCCGATATCCAAAGTCCGAATCACGGTTAAATGAGGGGTACAGGCCTTGATCACTTCACTGTAAGCTTGTAGTTGTGCTTCCTCCGTCGGAAGTGCTTCCCCCATGAACAGAAACTCCGTCCGGTACAGGCCTACACCTTGTGCTTTAAACTTCTGTATCAGTGCCGCATCAGCCGGGTTGCCAACATTGGCCGCCAGGACCATCTCCTGCAGTACCGCTCCATCCAGGTATTCCGTCTCCTCTTCTGGCGAATCCCCACTTGGTTGAGTTCCGACAGCTCCCTCCCCGGTTGGCTTAACCCACCCCTCATCGCCGTCCAGTTCGGCCCACTTTAACTCAGTTAATTCCTCCCAGGAGCCGGAAACCCCCAGAACAGCCGGGATCGCGTAAGTACGAGCTAAAATAGCGGCATGGGAGGTATTTCCTCCTTTACGCACGATAAATCCCAGGACTCTTTCCTTAGGCAAGGAAATTGTTTGGGCGGGAGTTAATTCATCGGCCAGGACTATCCAGTTTCCTTCCTGGGGGAAAGCGGCAACTCCTGTCCCCCTAGGGCCAAGCAAATTTTGCAGCAGTTGTTGCAGCACGTCCTGTACATCGACAGCCCGTTCCTGGAAATACCGGTCCGGGATGTTCCGCAATGTCTTGACTGCCTCCTCCGCTACCTCTTTCAAAGCTTGTTCCGCTGGTAAATTCTTGCTCTTAATCCGGTTTTGCGCCTCTCCAATGAAAGAAGGATCAGTGAGCAACAGCTTATGCGCGGCAAAAATCTGGGCAAATTCTTCCCCTTGCTCATTACGAACCTGCTGCTCAAGTTTGCTTAGGTTTGTGTTGGTAAGGTCAATTGCCTTTTGCAAACGCTCCAGCTCCCGGGCTGAATCAAACGCGTCAGGGTCTCTCTTGTCCTGCTCGTCCTTAAATGCCTGAAGAACCCAAACTTTCCCCACAGCCCTGCCGGAGGAAGCTCCGATACCCTGCCAAGTCTTTTCAATCATATTTTCACTACACATCCTGTTTTTCCATGCTAGCCAGCAGTTCTTCCAAAACCTTTGCTGCCTCTTGCTCATCTTCCCCATCAACGATTAATTCGAATTGACTACCCGCAGTCAATCCCAAGGAGAGTATTCCCAAGATGCTCTTACCGTCAACCTCGGCATCTGCTTTTTTAATCTGAATTTTACTCTGAAAACGGCTTGCTGCCTGAACCCATAACGAAGCAGGCCGGGCGTGAAGACCGGAGCTATTCTTAATCGTCACTTCGCGTGTAATCATTAGCGGTTCCTCCTATATAGCAGCCTTTTTGTCAGTAATGTTCATCCTTACCTCGGCAATTCTTCAATACTGGTCAGCGATAAAAGTTCTTTTACCGCCTCTATTGAACCGGCCTGGGTTCCCGGTTGGGAAACAGACGCAGCGGCAACTGCCGTCGCCCAACGTGCCTGTTCCCGTAAAGGCCACGCCAGGGCTTCGCCATACACCAAACCGGCCACCAGCGCATCTCCCGCTCCCACCGTACTGCCCACCGGGACCCGCGGCGGCCGGACCAGGAAACGTTGCGTCTTATCCGCGACAAGTGCGCCTTGTTCCCCCAACGAAACAATTACTTTGCTAATTCTCGCCGCGAGTAAATCCTCCACAGCGTCCAGGATCTCCTTGTCTCCCATTAGATCAGAACCTTGCGCACTAGGGTGACCCAGCAACTGACCTAATTCATTCACATTGGGTTTAATCGCAAAGGGCTGACCTTTAATTCCTTCCGCCAACGCCGCCCCGCTGGTATCGAGAAATACCTTGCAGCCGTAGCTGTTAAGCGTCTCAATCAGCTCTCGATATATCCCTACCGGTACTCCTTCCGGAATACTCCCGGATAACACAAAAATAGGCGCCGCTGTCGTGAACTGCCCGATCACACTTTTTAGTTGCTCAAGGTCGGATGAGCGACATTTGATGCCTGGAAAATTGAGTTCTGTTACCTGCCCACTCGCCCGGTCCACAATTTTGACATTAACCCGGGTAGCACCGTCCAGCGTGATAAAATGGTTATCGATTTGGTGAAGTTGAAAGTACGTCTCAAAATTGTTGGCGTTATCCCGTCCCAAAAAGCCGGTAACCCCCACCGCACAGCCTAAATTATTAATAACCTTGGCCACGTTAATTCCTTTTCCGCCGGGGTCCAGGCGTTGTTCCCCCACCCTGTTCACCTCTCCCACCTTAAAAGTAGGGAAGTACAGAGTTTGATCCAAGGCTGGGTTCAACGTTAAGGTTATAATCCTCGCTGGTGTTTGCTTATTCATCGGTTCATCCCCTCATCCACAGCAGTAGTTTTTCCCAGTTAAGCGAAAGCTATTTGCTCAGTAAGTGATAGTACAAGAAAAACGAGCATCGGTTCCCTCTGCGCGCGTTTTTCCTCGTACTATCTTCCGCTGTCCTTGCCAATATTGGCAAGGTTGTACTTTCGTGATAGTACAAGAAAAAAAGGCGCTAAACTCAATCTAAATTGAGTTTGCACCTTTTGGTTAATTGTCATTATCTTTATTCGCTTTTTGCTAAAACTCTTCTGATTTAATGGGCCAAGCCCTGAGCCTTTTCCATTTCCGGATTTCCGTTCAGACCCAATTCGCCGGCAACGTCCCGCATACCCTTGATCGTATGCTCAATCACATAATCCAAATCCATCTGCAGCATTTGGGCGCCGTCTTCTATTACTTGGCGGTTGACACCCATAGCAAAGGACTTCTGTTTCCATTTCTTCTTGACAGATTTTACATTCAAATCAAACAGGCTTTTGCTCGGCCGCAAAATCGCCGTTGCCGACACCAGCCCGGTTAGTTCATCAATAGTGTATAAAACCTTTTCAACGTTCTCCAGTGGCTCAACGTCACTCACCAGTTTATATCCGTGACTTTCGATTGCCCGTATGTACGGCTCCGGCCATGCTCCCGGCTCCAGGATTTCCCGTACTTTGTGGCAGTGCTCTTCGGGATACCGTTCAAAGTCAATATCGTGCAACAGCCCGATAATACCCCACTTGTCGGGATCTTCATTAAACAGGGAGGCGAAATGGCGCATCACTGCTTCAACAGCCAGCGCATGTTTTAACAGGCTCTCGCTCTTGACATACTCATTTAGCAGCTGCCAGGCCTCATTTCGGTCGTGTTGATAATCAGCCATTAAAAGATTCCTTCTTTCCCACTCCAGGTATCAGGAGATTTTGAGGACAATATACTACACCATCCCAATTTTTGCAACTTATGTGAACTCCATACCTAGCGGGCGAAGAAAACCAAAAAATACCCCAGGCCGCTTAGCGTTAATACCAGCGTTAACGGCAAGCCGATTTTCACATAATCTAAAGAACTAATCTTTATCCCGTTCTTTTTGGCTAACTCCACCACAATTAGATTGGCAATCGAACCGGTAATCGTTAAGTTTCCTGCTATCGTGCTAAAAATAGCCAAATTGGCCCACCACACCGCACTGTTCGTCGCCGGGATGACAAACTTGAGCAGCATCACTGCCGGTACGTTACTGACAACATTCGACAGGATCACTGTCAGAGCGATAAATTCTGGCAGGTGCAATCCTTGGTACAGCAATTTGGTGCCAAGTATCCGGGTGAGTAAACCGCTTTGTTCAATTCCACCGACAATTACAAACAACCCGATGAAGATTACCAACAGGTTAAAGTCAATTCCCGCATACACTTTGTTCGGCTTGATCCGGCGAGTTACCAGCAGGACCGCAGCGCCGAGAGCTGCGACTACCGCCGGCTCGAACCCACTGACAAATCCGGCAACAACCAATAACAAGACAGCAAGTCCTTTTCTGATTAAGCCACGGTGGACAAAGTGGATTTCAGCGGGAAAAATAGCAAGTGGTACCTGGAGCTCCTCATGATATGACTTCACCAAGATCAGGTAAGCAAGGACCAGTCCGAATAGAGCAAGCGGCAGCGCTACACCCATATACCAGAGAAAGGATAGATGAGCAAGACTGCCGATGAGGATGTTTTGGGGATTGCCGATTAAAGTCGCTGCACTGCCCAGATTCGAAGCGACCGCTACACCGAGCAAAAAAGGAACAGGGTTGATCTTCGCCCGGCGGCAAACTGTAATTACCACAGGCGTAAACAAGAGACAGACAATGTCATTAATTAAGAAGGCCGACAGAACACCCGTCAGCAGAATAACCGCTAACAGCAATTGTTGCTGGCTCTTGAACCGGTTCAGCGTGTAATCCCCCAGGACTTGAAAAAATCCCGTTAAATTCAAGTATGAAGTGACAATCATCATTGCGAATAATAGAACGACGGTCCGGTAATCAACCATGCGGGCTGCTTGATCAAAGCTCAAAACACCTGTCGCGATAGTTACGGTCGCCCCGATAATGGCCGCACCTGCCCGATCGACGCGAAAAACCGGACTTTTACCTAAAGTAAAAATAATTAACACAATGACAAGAATAAGTGCAGAAACAACCATTAAAGTTCCCTTCTTCGATTACACACGTTTACTTAAGTAGGCAGTTAAAAACCCTAGGGCTCGTTCCCTAGGGTTTATTCTATCTTTATATAGCAACTTCAAAATCAATTTGTCAACTGGTTAATGGGTAGTTGAACGTAAAACGTAGAGCCACAGCCAGGTTTGCTACTTAGTCCCACCCGCCCATGGTAAGCCTGGACCAAACTTTTACTAATGGCAAGCCCAATTCCTGTACTCCCAGCCAAACCGCTGCTGTGTTTACCGGATACAAAGCGGTCCCAAATTTGCGCCTGCTCCTCTTCCGGGATGCCCGATCCCTGATCTGAAACGGAAATTTCCACCATTCGGTTCACTACCTTAGCCGCAATAATGATTTTGCCGTGTCGCGGCGAAAAGCGCAACGCATTGTCAACCAGGTTAAGCAGCACCTGTTTTAGCCGGTCGGTGCCACAGTCTACCGGAGGTAAATTAGGCTCCAGGTCGAGCGTCAGGGACAACTGGCGCTGTTTCGCCGCCGGGCAAATTTGCTGCCGAATGTTCTCTACCACATAGGAAACCGAAACGCTCTCATGCGGCAGTTCCAGCGAACCGCCGTATTCAATCTTGCTCAAATCCAGCAAATCGTTCAGCAAACGGCGCATGCGTAAAGTCTCGTTAAGAATTGTTTCCAAATACCGCTTCCGCTCTTGGTCATCACTGATTACCCCGTCCAAAAGCGCCTCGGTATACCCTTGCAGGTAAGACAAGGGGGTACGCAGCTCGTGGGAAACGTTAGCGACAAATTCCTTGCGCAAAACTTCCAACTGCCGTTGTTTGGTTACATTGTGCCAGACCGCAACCAACCCTCCCTGGGCCTGGTAGGTGGACAACAGCGAGATTTCTACGCTGTAAACCTCATCTCCCCAGGAAAATTCACCTTTTAGCGGATTACCTGCGGCCAACGCCTCCTGCAATAAAGTTCTCAGCTCTGGCGGCAAATTGCTTAAGTTCAGGTCTTCTTTGTCCTTCCCTGTCCCAAACTGTTCCAGCGCTACACGGTTGGCAATGAGTATTTCTTTATCAGGCGAAAGCGTTAACACGCCGTCCTCCATACTTGTAAGGATATTCGCTAGCCGCTGCCGTTCCCGCGTAACGAGGTCAAGCTGGAGCCTGATTTCCTCGGATAAGGTATTAACGGAATGCCCCAACGAAGCCAGCTCATTGCTGGAGTCGATCTTCAACAGCCTGCTGTAGTTACCGGTAGCGATGTCCTTAACCGCCTGTTCCATTTTCACTACCGGATCGGCCATCTTTCTGGCAAGCAGCAGTCCGGCAGGAATCGCCAGGAGAAAAGACAAGGCCAGTCCCCAACCGATTGAATTGTTGACAGACCTGCCTACGACCGTTAAATAGGTTATCGGTTCAAACACAAATACCGCACCGACAAACCTATTGTTCTTTATGACCGGAGTCGCGACTTTTAAGATACGTTGATTAACATAGGGAGTGCTTCCCTCGAAAGAGATCCGTTCTCCCTGTTTAAGCTGCTTCATGTCCGCTGCCGACATCGTAGATGTACTCCAGTCCCGTAACTGCTGCGTCCCCAAAACAACCTTTCCGTTAGGGTCTACCGCCATTAAATCGTATTTCAGCAGGCTGCTGAGGAACTGAAAGTGTTGGGCCGCCGCCTGAAAATTGGGCAAAGAAGCCAGATAAGCAGAGAGGCTTACAGCCGTATCGGTTAGCTCTTCATTTTCTTCCGCGGCATATCCGTAATAAAAGTCATGCGTAGACTTGGCCAAAATTCCACCGAAAATCAGCACGACTAAAAATACCCAAGCGACAATTGTCAACCAGATTTTGCCTGCAAAACTGCGTAAAATCATTTTGGTACCTCAAATTTATAGCCAATACCCCTTACAGTTTGTAGATATTCTAAGGGGCTGATGGCGTTAAACTTGACCCGTAAATTTTTTACATGCACATCAACGATGCGCAATTCGGCAAAATAGTTTTCACCCCAGGCCTGGGACATAATCTGTTCCCGGGAAAACACCTGGCGGGGCGTACTGGCCAGGAGGTAGAGCAAACTAAACTCCTTTGGGGTCAATGACACTTCAGCGCCATGCCATTCGATACGGTGCAGTGAATTGTCGATTAACAAATCGGGATAAACCAACTGTTCTTTGTCCACACTCCCAAGTCTAACCGATCTTCTCACCATCGCTTTAGCCCGGGCGGCCAACTCCCGGGGACTGAACGGCTTAACCACGTAATCGTCGGCCCCGCATTCAAAGCCAAGCAGCCGGTCAGCTTCCTCTCCCCTGGCGGTCAGCAACAAAATCGGCAGTCCGTCATTCTCCTGACGGACCTTTTTGCACACCGTCAGTCCGTCAAGTTCAGGCATCATAATGTCCAAAATTAGCAAATCAAATTGCCTGGTCGCCAACAGGCGTTCGGTCTCCAATCCATCACCGGCTTCAGTGACTTCAAATCCGGCATGCTCTAGGTAAACCCGCAGCAATTCACGCAAACCTGTCTCATCATCTGCCAACAGAACCTTCGGCTTAATTTCAGTCATTTACCCTTACACCTCAATAGTATCCCTCTGTTAATTATTAGCTCTAAATGATAAGTTTTTTAACTATTCGTTATCAGAGTATGTCCTTCCTTTAATTTTATAACAAACTTCGACATTATTACCATTAATTTGACAAAAGTCCACTCTTCATCAAATCTTTATTATTTCTTAATCAAAAGCTTAAACAGCTTCTTTATGATAAATGCGAATAAACCCAATAACCGAAAAGGAGGCTTTTAAGTGAACGACAAAAAGCAAGTAAGGTTGTCGCGCCGACGTTTTCTCTCGCTCAGCGTTGGTTCTGTGGGAGCAATTATGGGACTTGGATACCTCGGCCTCGCCAGTGACTTTCTGAATCCGCCTGCCGCCAATGCGGCGCCGTTGCAGGAAGTGGGCAAAGTAAGCGACTTTCCGGAACAAACCCCCACTTTAGTCTCCTACAAAGGGGCAGGCGTAGAGGAAGGAGTTTATGTCGTCAACCTCGGCAGCGAAGGCTGGCTGGCCCTGGATTTCCATTGCACGCACTTGCAGTGCGGTGTCAACTGGGTAGACGCTGCCAACAAGTTTATGTGTCCCTGCCACG
The DNA here is from genome assembly GCA_036260765.1 of Desulfobacteria bacterium. GTDB lineage: Bacteria > Bacillota > Desulfitobacteriia > Desulfitobacteriales > JAJXUE01 > DATAMA01. Next base: position 11,317 of record DATAMA010000187.1, read on the forward strand.
GCGGAGTGTATGACATCAAAGGCAATGTTCTATCGGGTCCACCGCCGCAGGCCCTACACCGTCGTAAGATCCTGGTAGAGGGTGATTCCGTACAGGTTGGGGGTGTGTTAAGTTAATGAAGTGGCTCGACGAACGCCTCCATGTCAGCGAACTGATGGCCTCTCTCTTTGACCATCCGGTGCCAAAGCGCAGTAACTTTCTCGACTACCTCGGCTTTGCCACCTTGTTTGTGTTTATCAGCCAGGCCGTCACCGGTATGCTCCTTGCGACTAAGTATGTACCCTCGGCAAATGAAGCCTATGCCAGTATCAAGGCCTTGGACAGTACTGTTGCCGGTGAGTATGTCCGTTCTCTGCACTCCTGGGGAGCCAATTTTATGATTGTCCTCGTAGTGCTTCACCTTTTACGTGTCTTTTATGAAGCGGCCTATAAAAAACCCCGCGAACTCACCTGGATTGCCGGGATCATTCTCCTCATTGGAACCATCGGTCTGTCCTTTACCGGTTATCTTCTCCCCTGGGATCAGGAAGGCTATTGGGCGACCACAGTTGGTACGGCTATGGCCGGATATGTGCCCGGAATTGGTAACTTTCTCTTACAATTAATGCGCGACGGCGCAGTAGTAACCGGCTCTACCCTAACCCGCTTTTACTCGATTCATATGCTGGTTTTGCCTGCGCTGATCCTATTGGCCTTCCTGCCGCACTTTTTCTTCGTCCTGCGTCAGGGCATGGCTTCGACCGATGAGTTAGCGGAAGCCCGCAACCGTGGTGAAGATATTACCGGTAAATCTATTCCCTTCTGGCCCAATGTGGCGGTGCGGATGACTCTCCTCGTTTTACTGGTGGCAATCGCGTTATGGGTACTCGCGGGAATTTACCCCAAAGGCCTGGGCGATGCTGCCGATGCCCTGAATAAAAACCACTATGTTCCAGAGCCGGCCTGGTATTTCTTTGGTGTCTATCAACTGCTTAAGTATTTTCCCGGCAAATTTGACAGTCTGGCCATGGTGGGCCTCCCTTTGGTCTTTATGGTCGTCCTGTTTGGTCTTCCCTGGCTGGACCGCAACCCCAGCCGGTTAAAGCGGAAACGCCCGGTAGCCCTGAGCGTAGCCCTCGTAATCGTGCTTGGTCTTGCCTTCTTAACCTATCAGGGTATTGCTTCTGTACCCAAACCGTTGCCCAACACCGTCGTGCTTCACCCCAGCTATACCCAGAATATTGCGCCTATCTTCCAGAGCAAATGTATCAGCTGCCACAGTAGTTCCAGTGGTAACTATGCCCTGGACAGCTATGCCGGGGTAGTAAAACAAAACGTAGTTCCGGGTAATCCGGATGGGTCAAAGCTTATTCTCAAACTGGAAGGCAAAGATCAACCCCAAATGCCTCTTGGCCAAAACCCACTCAGCAAGGATCAGATCCAGACCATTAAAAACTGGGTCCAGGATGGAGCCAGGAACAACTAATAATATATTTCGGCTCATTCTTCATTAAATCTTTATATTATCTACATTAAAAATATAATTGGTCCTCCTATTATCAAATTTGGTTGTACGGATTGCGCTAATTGTATTTCGGATCAACCAAACTTGAAAGTAGGGCCACTGAATTATCATTTCATCTTAGGAGGAAGATTAATTTATGAAAAAGCCAGCATTATTAATGGCACCTGTGGCGTTTTTACTTGCTCTCGGATTAACCGCATGCGGCACTTCAGCTTCAACTACCGCAAGCAGCCAAAACCAACCTACCCCTCAACCGGCTCAAGCTACCCAGACCAGCCAGCCGGCTCATCAAGCCAATGTTGCCATGACTATCTTGCCCGGCACAAAACTGGGGCCTGACGGGAAAAAGCATGATATCTTCTCACCTGCCGACATTACCGTGGTCCAAGGAGTTCCGACCACCGTTACTGTCTATAACTATGATGACGGCGGGCACAGTTTCGCGGCCAAAGACCTCGGTCTGAATGTACAAATCCCTGGGTCAACTAAAAAGGGTGTACCGTCTGTAACCACTTTTACGGTTAAAGCTACTAAAGCCGGCGATTTTCACTGGCTCTGTACGGTTAAATGCGACGGCGACGCCAATGGTTGGGCGATGGCCAACAACGGCTATATGGCAGGTACGGTTCACGTCCTGGCCCAGCAACCGCAGCATGACACCTTCGCGCTTACCATCAAGCCCGGCCTAAAACTTGGTCCTGATAACAAGCTGCATGACAGCTTTTCCCCTACTGACTTGACCGTAACCAAGGGTGTGCCAATGGACGTTACTGTCTACAACTATGACGATGGTGACCACAGCTTCACGGCCAAAGACCTCGGCCTGGATGTAAAAATTCCCGGTGGGAACAAAAATGGTACCCCTTCGGTAACCACTTTCACGATTAAACCGACCAAAACCGGTGATTTCACTTGGCTCTGCGACATCCAATGCGACGGTGAAGCTCATGGCTGGGCTATGAGCAACAAGGGCTATATGATGGGCACTGTCCACGTTAAATAATCGTTTCGACCAGTAATACAATACTCATGATTAAAGGGACCCGGCGCTTCAATGGCGCCGGGTCCCTGCTTTTGTTCGTCAAAAAGTTAAATGGTTCTACTCGTCCTTCAGGGGCCTGATCGATTTGAGGCCAAAAGTGGCGAGCGCCAGGCCAAACATCAGGAGAATACCGACGTTTACCACTATAGCGTGAATACCGGCGCCGTTTAACACCTGCTCGATCCCGTTCATAACCCATTTTTGCGGGACAATCCACCCTAGCGTCCTTAGGCTGGAGGGCAACATCGTTTCGGGGATGAAACAACCGCCTAAGATACTGCTCGGTACAATAACCGTGGCAATAATCAAGACTGGGTTGAATTCTTTAATAAATCCGGATAAGCCGATGCCCAGGCCGATAGTTGTCACTTGAAAGCAGACTAGGAGTATGAACAGGGCTAACAACTCTTCACCCCATCCAAGCTGAAAAACATGTTGTAACAGCAAAACCAAGGGAATTAGCTGAATTATAGCCAGAACCAGGCTTCCCAGCAGATTTCCGGCGATTATTTCCCATTCCCGAATTGCGGAAACGTACATCCTGGCCAGCGTGAGGTTTTTCTTATCTTCCATTATCGTCCCCATTGAAGTAAATACCAGGACCATCATAAAGACAATGCTAAAGCCAATGGCCTGCAGGAAACCGGGCTTAATCCCGCTTCCGGTGGTGACATAGGCCGTTCCGACGAGCATCCCTTGTTCAACCCTGGACAGTAACTCAGTAAAGTCGGGTTTTTGAGCGTGTGCCCTGTTTTCCTGGGCATTTGACAATTGGCGAACCCGTAAAAGCGTTTGAATATACCCGTTTGTGCTCAGTTTGACACGTTGCGCCCCAACGCCGTTTCGATCCGCATAAAGTTCCACACCGACGTTTTTTCCGGCTTTAACCGCATCAGAAAAATTGACCGGGATCACCAAGACACTGTCGAGCTTACCGTTATTGAGGGCTGAGGCTGATAAATAGTCATTTTTTGGCAATTCCATTAGTGCAAAATTAGATTGTAGACTGAGATGAGACACCAGCTTTTCTCCAAGTGTTCCTCGATCAAGGTTAACAAATCCAACTTGAATTTCACCGTGCCCAACGTTACCCAATAACAGGGTTATCGCCCCAACCACGAACATCGGTAAAATTAGCAGCGCCACAACTTCCCGTTTATTTTTCAAGGTTCGTTTGAGGAAATTCCGAGCGATTAACAAGCTATTCATACGCCACCCTCCTGTGGTAGGTAATGATCCCGATCAGCCATAAAACCAAGGCCGCAACGAACAGGGGGATGAGAAAGCCGATGATCTCACCGGTTCCTTTACCAAGCATGACATTAGCAAGTGCCGTAAACGCCCATTTATTTACCGTGAAATCTCCGGCTCGCGCCAGCATCGATTTGCCGGTGAACCCGCCGCTGATAAAGGTCATAAACCAGAATAACAGCGTAAGGGCAGTGGTGAGCGCCTTCGTGGAATTAACCAGGTTGGAAAACACAATGCCGATTGCTGCGGACACTGCAACCACAGATCCGATGGTAAGGATAAGACCGGGTAAACTCGTACCCCAGTCAACCTTAAAAGCAAAATGGGTAAATAGAATAATAGTTGCGGCCTGTAGGCCAGCCAAAATTATATTGCTGGCTACTTTACTGAGCAGATATTGGATTCGCGTTACCGGGAATGCCAAAATCCGCTGAAAAATTATTTCCTGCCGCTCATTAATTAAGGTAACCCCGATACCCATGCCCGTCGTTAACAGGAAGAAAACCAGCATGCTAGCGGCAAAATATTGGTAGCTGGAAAGTTTAGCCGTTAAACCAATTTCAGTTAAACGGACAAAGTTCTGACCGCCAGCCTGTTGCGGTGGGGAGACCGACTTGCCGGCACTGTTATTTGCTGTTTGCAGCGCATGGGCAATCCCCGTCTCAGTGTTGTAGGTGCTCACAAACGATTCAATCAGACTCTTGGTTATTTCCTCTTGTTGCTGATCTCCCCCCGATTGGATCACCTCAATATCGGCCTGTTTCCCGCGATTCAGCTTGGCACTAAAATCTGCCGGAACCTTAACCGCTACCGTGAACTTACCCCCGGCAAGCTCTGTCCTTAACCTTTGGGCATTGACCCGAGCCAAGTTGAACGTCTTTTGCTCGCTTAAGAATTGGTCCAAAGCAATTCCGGCGGTACCTTTATCCTCATTGGAATATAGTAACAAAACCGGTGGTGAATGTTTGCCGCTCTCAAAGACAGGCCGCATCGCATAGCTCATGAGGGCGATCATGACCAGCGGCATAACGAACAGGAGGATAAATGTAACCTTGTTACGATTTTTCAGGTCGTTTAAGACAAGCGTGATAAAAGTCATTACTAATCCTCCTTGTCCCGGAGATTCCGACCGGTGAGAGCGAGAAATACGCTTTCTAAATCAGGCTCTACCAGCTTAATTCCTTTGACTCGTACCCCATTTTGCGACAATACGAACAGAACATCCTGTAAAACAGCCTGGGCATTCCGGGTGATAATCTCCAGCGTACCTCCATCCACCTCTGCCTCTTTTACCCCGGCCAGCCGTTTAATCCCCTGCAGCGAGGTAAAATTCACATCGACGATCTCGATGACTATTTTCTCCTCTTCGACGACCAACTTGCGTAATGTTTGTGTGCTGCCCTGGGCGATTAGCTTTCCATGGTCAATAATGGCGATGCTGTTACAGATCGACTGTACTTCTTCCATGTAGTGACTGGTATAAACGATGCTGGAACCCAGCTCGTTAAGTTTCTTAACGGACTCAAGGATATGGTATCTGGACTGCGGGTCAATCCCCACAGTGGGTTCATCCATGATCAAAATTTTTGGATGGTGCGCAATTGCACAGGCGATGTTCAATCGGCGCTTCATCCCGCCGGAAAAACCCCTGGGCAATGCTTTGGGTTTGTCTTGCAGCCCGACAAATTCCAAGGCCTCGTCAACCCTTTCGCAGAGCAGTTTGCCCCGCAGCCCTGCTAATTTGGCAAAAAACTTAACATTATCCTTGGCTGTTAAGTTGTTAAACAAGGCTATCTCCTGAGGGACAAGGCCAATCCTTTTTTTAACCTCCAGGATATTAGCCCTATGATCAAGTCCATCAATCCGGATACTGCCGCGATCAAAGGTCAATAATCCGCACAAGGTATTGATCATTGTACTCTTTCCGGCACCATTGGGCCCGAGCAGGCCAAAAATTTCACCCTCATTAATATCCAGGCTAATATTATCAAGTGCCACGTGTCCATGATATCGTTTCACTAGATCCCGAATTTCCACGATGGCCATATCCCACCCTCTTCCTGATTTCTTATCTTAATAGTACGCCTGAGTCTTAACCTTCCAGTACAAAGGTACTGTTTGATGTTAGTCCCCATATAAAAAAGCTGCATGGAACATTCGGATGTTACATGCAAGGCAGATATACCGGGCAGTCCGGAGGTATTTGTTCTCGTTCATCGCCTTTCTCCTGGTTATTGTAATAGTAACCATTTTCGCCCAATTCCCGATATTTCCTCCTCAAATTTTTATGGGCTATCCTCAGAACGTTTTCTCAAGCAGGTAAACCGACCCGTGCGCCAAGGCCAGTTTCTCTCCATTTTGATCATTAATCTCAATCCGGTACAGTCCGGTCTTGCGTGTTCTGTTTTCTTCTGTTGCGACCACTTCCAAAACAGTTCCCTCACCGGAGAGAAACTGGCCTTGGCGCACGGGTCGGTTTACCTGCTTGAGCAAACGTTCTGAGGATAGCCCATAAAAATTTGAGGAGGAAATATT
>DATAMA010000210.1:0-4173 GCA_036260765.1 Desulfobacteria bacterium
TATGACGGTGCTGGCCGCGAAACATGAGCTGAAGAATCCGACAGAAGCAGAAATTGTCCATTATCTGACCGGCAATCTGTGCCGCTGTACAGGCTATTTGGGGCAGTTGAGAGCGGTTAAGAAGTATCTGGGGGTGGCCTGAGATGAATTCTATCGGCAAAAGTATCCCGAAAGTAGACGGGTTAGCGATTGCGACGGGCCGCCCGGTTTATACCGAAGATTTAGCGCCCCGGGATGCCCTGGTGATAAAAATATTGCGCAGCCCGCATGCCTTTGCCAAGATCAAGGCGATCAATACGGAGCGGGCAGAACAAGTGCCGGGTGTGGAATGCATTTTCACCTATAAGGATGTGCCCAATGTCAGATTTACTTTGGCCGGGCAGTCTTATCCGGAACCGTCACCATATGACCGCTTAATTTTGGAGCAGACGGTTCGTTATGTTGGCGACGAAGTAGCGATTATTGCGGCAGCGGATGAGAGAACGGCCCAAAAAGCGGCCAAATTGATCAAGGTTGACTATGAACTGTTAGAGCCGGTTTTGGATTTTGAACAGGCGGAAGGACACCCTTCGATCATTCATCCCGAGGCGGATCTGCACTGTAATTTTGATATCGGCATGCACAAAGAACGTAATATCGTTTCTTCCCAAAAAGTAGAAGTCGGTGACGTGGAGCAAGAATTAAAGAATTGTGACGTTGTGGTTGAGGAAACCTGTTATACGCAGGCCCAGGCGCATGCGATGATGGAAACCTACCGGGCGTTTAGTTACCTGGACCATACCGGCAGGCTTGTCGTGGTCAGTTCGACCCAGATTCCGTTTCATGTCAGAAGGCAGGTAGCGCGGGCGCTGCAGTTGCGCGCGAGTAAGATAAGGGTGATTAAACCGAGGATTGGCGGCGGCTTTGGCGGCAAGCAAACCGGCGCGGTGGAGATATTTGCCGCGCTCGTCACCTTGAAGACGGGTAAGCCGGCCAAGATTGTCTATGACCGAAAAGAAACATTTAATTGCACGACGAGCCGTCATGCGATGCGGCTAAACGTCAGGCTGGGTGCGGATAAGGACGGCTGCATCAAAGTTGTTGATATTCATGACTTATCCGACAACGGGGCTTATGGTGAACATGCTTCGACGGTTTTCGGCGTGGCTGGGGAGAAGACGCTGCCTTTGTACAATAAAACCAAAGCCGTGAGGTTTATGGGCAACGTGGTCTATACCAATAAAATGCCGGCGGGAGCCTTGCGTGGTTATGGCGCGACGCAGGGAACCTTTGCCCTGGAGACCGCGGTAAACAAGCTCGCTGAAAAGCTTAAGCTTGACCCGGCGGAATTAAGGTTAAAAAATTTGATTCGGGCAGGGGAAAGTTCACTGGTGTCTAAGGGGCAAAGCCTCGGCAGTTCTACCTTGAACAGCTGCATTGACAAGGGCAAAGAACTGATTGGCTGGCAGGACAAATACCCCAGGCGGGAAGTTGGCAACGGTAAGGTAAGGGCTGTCGGTATGGCGGTTACCATGCAGGGCTCGGGGATTGCCGGGATTGACACCGCGTCGGCGGAGATCAGGCTAAACGATGACGGCAACTATACATTGCTGGTCGGGGCGACGGACATGGGCACAGGCAGTGATACCATCCTGAGCCAAATGGCTGCTGAGGTACTGGAAACTACCGTCGAGAATATTGTCATCCATTCGGCAGACACGGATGTTTCGCCCTATGACCCCGGTTCTTACGCTTCGAGCACAACCTATGTGACCGGGATGGCTGTGGTAAAAGCCGCGGAAGAGCTGAAAAAACAGATTTTGACGCATGGGGCGAAATTGTTAGGCGTATCGCCTGAAGAGGTAGAATTTGACGGGGAATATGTCCGGACGCTTGCCCTCGATAAAATTATTAGCCGGGAAAAGCTTGCTGAGGCTTCTGTCCTCGGGACGGGAAACCGGCAGCTGGTAGGGACGGCCACCTATGGAAGTAAAGTATCGCCGCCGCCATTCATTGCCGGATTTGCGGAGGTAGAGGTAGATAGAGAAACCGGGAAGGTAGAGCTCATCGACTATGTAGCGGTAATTGACTGCGGCACCGTAATCAATCCCAATCTCGCCAGAATTCAGGCCGAAGGCGGCCTGGTCCAGGGAATCGGGATGGCGATGTTTGAGGAAGTAAGGTATGACGCTAAAGGAAACATGGGCACAAACACCTTTATGTAGTATAAGATCCCGTGCCGTAAGGATATTGGCAATATTCGGGTCTTCTTTGAACCAAGCTATGAACCAACCGGTCCTTACGGGGCCAAATCAATTGGCGAGGTTGTGATCAATACACCGGCACCGGCGATCGCGCACGCGGTATATAATGCGGTCGGCGTCCGCGTGACAGATTTGCCGTTGACCCCGGAAAAGGTCTTTACCGGCATGCAGAAAATGTAAGTATACCTGTATACTTTTCTTTTTCCGGTTGACGGCAACATTTTTCGCGCTTATACTGACCACATAACAAATATTTCAAAAGGAAATGCGTGATACTCTTCAATCCAAATTAAAGTTAAGTGGCAATGAAGCCCTGCAATTATGCAGGGCTTATTAAATTATTAGATCATTATTAATACTTTATCTGAAGCAATGAAGCTTTTCGGTTAGCGCCGAGAGCTTCTTTTTTTTATATTTATTTTTTGTTCAAATACATTAACGCTAACGTTTAAAGGGCAAAGGAGCTCTCCGGTTAGATTCCGGAGGGCTCCTTTTGTTTTACCGCCCAAGATCAAGGATCCCAATAACGTTTTTCGGGTAAAGAAGCCTGTGCCGATATATTCGGTTACAGGCTTTTTGCTGATAAAAGGGGGAATAGCCAATGAAACAACGATTGGTAGCCACCGGCAAAACTTTAAGGAGGGATTTTTAATGGCAAAACTGAGGCAGGTCGCGATTTATGGCAAAGGGGGTATCGGTAAATCTACCACTACGCAGAACACTGTATCCGCTTTAGCCGAACGCGGTAAACATGTCATGGTAGTTGGCTGTGACCCGAAAGCAGATTCAACCAGATTGTTGCTGCACGGCTTAAACCAAAAAACGGTGCTGGATACCTTAAGAGACGAAGGTGAAGACGTTGATCTTGACGACATCTTAAAAACCGGTTTTCTCGGAACGCGCTGTGTTGAATCGGGCGGTCCGGAACCTGGTGTCGGCTGTGCCGGCAGGGGGATTATCACTTCGATCAATTTGTTGGAATCATTGGGCGCTTATACGGAAGATCTTGATTATGTCTTCTACGATGTCCTTGGTGACGTTGTCTGCGGTGGCTTTGCGATGCCGATTAGGGAAGGCAAGGCCCAGGAAATCTACATCGTTGCTTCCGGCGAGCTCATGGCTCTTTACGCCGCGAACAACATTTCCAAAGGCATCAGAAAATATGCGTTGTCAGGCGGGGTAAGGCTGGGAGGCATTATTTGCAACAGCCGCCAGGTTGATAACGAGCTGGAACTGCTGCAGGCCTTTGCCACGGAGCTTGGCTCACAACTGATTCATTTTGTACCCCGCAACAATGTGGTACAACGGGCTGAGATTAATAAAAAGACCGTGATTGATTTTGATCCCAAAGAGGAGCAAGCCGACGAGTACCGCACCTTGGCGGCAAATATTGACGGCAATGACATGTTCGTCGTTCCCAAACCGATGACTCAGGACAGACTGGAAGAATTAATGATGTCCTATGGCATTTTAGGCTAGTTAGGAGGTAAGACCATGTTAATGATTAAAGCCATTGTGCGGCCTGAGAAAGTGAGCATGCTCCTGGCAGAGCTCAATGATGCGAATTTTCCCGCTGTAACCAAGATTGATGTAGTCGGTCGGGGTAAACAACGCGGGGTGATGGTTGGAGACGTCGTTTATGACGAAATCCCCAAGGTAATGTTGCTCCTGGTTGTCCGGGACGAGGATAAAGACGATGTAGTCAGCATCATCCTGAAAAACGCCAAAACCGGCGAAAAAGGTCAGTTTGGTGACGGCAAGATCTTCGTTACCCCGGTAGAAGAGGCCTATACAATTAGTACCGGCGCTAAAGGGCTTTAGGGGGTGGCAAGGTGAAAGAGGTCGTCGCAATCATCCGTATGAACAAAATGACCCCGACCAAGAATGCTCTGGCAGAAGCAGGGTTCGTCGGCCTTACCGCTCTGAAAGT
>DATAMA010000193.1:0-2643 GCA_036260765.1 Desulfobacteria bacterium
CTGTTAACCTTAATCGAAAAAGGCACAATCAGCGGAAAAATTGCTAAAAAAGTAATTCAGGAAATGTTTGAAACGGGTAAGCCCGCAGCTGTAATCATCAAAGAAAAGGGACTTGTCCAAATCAGTGACGAGGGAGCATTAGGGGCGATAGTAGATAAAATAATTGCCGCTAACCCTCAGTCAGTGGCAGACTATCAGGCCGGTAAGAAACAGGCGGTTGGTTTCTTAGTCGGTCAGGTGATGAAGCAAACCAAAGGGCAGGCTAACCCAGGGTTGGTTAACAAACTGTTGAAAGAAAAACTGGAAGCACTTTAAAAAAATCACTTTAAGTTAAGACATCAATTTTAGATCAGATAAAGTAAGTGCGTATTTATGCGCTGAGCCTTGGTAAAATCTATCAAGGCTTCTTTATTAGGTTGAATTAAGCGGAATGACCAGGGCGTATACAATATAATACAGGTGCGATCCTTCTCACTCAGTCGTAATTATGATATTATTAAAGTTAACATTCTAGATAAAAATTAATATTTATACAACAGTTTTAGCTGGAGGAGGCGGGGGTGCATGACTAAGCACCTAGTGATAGTAGATACCACCCTTCGTGACGGAGAACAAACGGCTGGGGTCGTATTTGCCAATAAGGAAAAATTACGTATTGCGCAATTATTGGACGAGGTTGGCGTAAACCAAATTGAGGCCGGCATCCCCGTTATGGGTGGAGATGAGAAGAAGGCTATTCAGGATATTGTTAAACTGGGGCTCAAAGCGAGTATTATGGGCTGGAATCGGGCTGTTATCAGCGATATTCAGGCTTCAATTGACTGTGGCGTAGATGCAGTGGCAATTTCTATTTCCACTTCGGATATCCATATTGTACATAAATTAAAAACTACACGAGAAGATGTTCTCGAACGGATGGTTAAGGCGACTGAGTTTGCGAAGAAGCATGGCCTGTATATTTCGGTAAATGCTGAAGATGCCTCCCGTTCGGATATGGACTTTTTGGTTCAATTCGCTACTGAAGCGAAGAAGGCAGGGGCAGACAGGGTTCGCTACTGTGACACAGTAGGCATATTAGATCCGTTTATTACCTATGAGCGAATTCAGGCCTTAACTAAACGGGTTGGCATCGATGTGGAAATGCATACCCATAACGACTTCGGCATGGCCACCGCTAATGCCTTAGCCGGGGTTAGGGCAGGCGCTTCGCATGTCGGCGTTACAGTCAACGGCCTGGGTGAACGGGCTGGGAATGCGGCGCTGGAAGAAGTAGTCATGGCGCTTAAATACCTCGATGATAACGATTTGAATTTCAAGACCACTAAATTCAGGGAACTGTCCGAATATGTATCTTTGGCCTCCGGCCGTGTTTTGCCGCCGTGGAAGGCGATTGTGGGCACAAACATGTTTGCGCACGAATCAGGCATTCACACCGACGGGGTGCAAAAAAATCCGCTTACGTACGAAGTGTTCAGTCCCGCCGAGGTTGGTTTAGAGCGGCAGATCGTGATTGGCAAACACTCCGGCACAGCGGCGATTGTCGCCAAGTTCAAGGAATATGGGCGTGAACTGACGCATGACGAAGCGGCGGAATTACTGCCCCGGGTAAAAGCAATGGCCGTAGAACTAAAACGCTCCCTGTTTGATAAGGAACTGATTTATTTGTATGAAGACCATCTTGCCGGCAGGTAGAAAGCAGTAGTGTATTTGAGAAAAAACCCCTTAACCGGGGTTTTTTTGTACTATCGGAAAAACGCGCGCAGAGGGAACCGATGCGCGTTTTTCTTAGTTTCCAGCTAATTTTTTAAGAGACGTTCGGTTAAAATTGTTATTGAATGGGTCAAGTTGTTTATGGGGGGAGTCAATGATCAAGGGAATAAAAGAAACTGGGACAAACCGTGAGAGGCAGGGTGATGCCTGGAACTTGCGTGAGGCCTTGGTTTTACTCCTGGCGCTCAACTTAAGCGAACTGGCCATAATTCGTGTAGGGCGCTTGCCCCTCAACAGCTTGACCGGGTTGGCAATCTGGAGTGTAGTTGACGTCGCGTTAAGTTTAGGCACACTGGTAATCTTGATGCGCGCCAAGCCGGGGAGAACCTGGGCAGATCTTGGGCTCCACGCACGAAATTTACCCAAGAACGCTTTAGTGGGGGTAAGTTCAGGATTAGTCATCGCAGGACTGGTATTATTGCTCGGAATGATCATTGCGGTAATGGTAGGAATTAAACCAGGGTTCCAACCGGTGGAGCGGCTGGCAGTGCAGATCAGGACCTGGCCGCAGCTTGTGATATTCCTGGTGATCGCGGTAGGCCTGGTTCCGTTCAAGGAAGAACTTCTCTTCCGGGGATTGTTGTATTCTGCCGCGCGCGCCCAAGGCGTGGTTCCCTGGGGAATTGCGTTAACCTCGCTGATATTTGCTGCGGCCCATGGCGATCTTATACGTTTCATTCCCCTGCTAGTCGGCGGAATCTGTTTGAATCTGATCTTTGAACGCAGTAATTCGCTCTATTCGTCCATCATCGCGCACGGGGTGTGGAATGGTGTGATGGGAATAATCGCAGTCTGGAGGTAGATGGGTTGGCGCGTGTTACACTAACAATAACCGGATTAGGCCACGAGGGAGAGGGAGTCGGACGGGTAGAC
>DATAMA010000221.1:0-13948 GCA_036260765.1 Desulfobacteria bacterium
TTCGTCAGTTGTTTGAGGTGTACCAAATAGCTCATTGTGTATTAAAAAGTACATATTTTTATCTTACCTTGCTCTTACACAAAGTTTAATACATTATGGTAACAATTTTGCTAAAATGGTATAATTTTAGCTAAATTTGACTAAATCGAATAGGAAGAACTGAATGAAATTAAGCATTTCTAATCTGTCGCTAAAAAGCCTATACCTGATTGAAGTCCTGGCAGTATGCCTAATTCTGATTGCAAATATCTTCTATACCTCAACCATCGCGGGGAATGAACACAGTGTGATCCACTATGCTCATCCTGCGATATCAGTTTTAGCTCTCGTAAGCGTAGGGATCCTCGCATTTTTGGCTTCTACCGGCAGTAAAAAACTCAAACTGAAATACTTTATTGTATTAATCATTAGTCTGGATTTGTTAGCGCTGCTATTCTGGCTGTACAACTCGAAATTAGCTCCTTTTGCCGACCAGCTCAACGTCTACACTGCCGCCTTGCGTTTCAATCTGCATGACTACAGAGACTTTGTCAAAGGTGGCTATGTGTACGAGTACAATCAACAGGCGGGCCTGGTGGTTATGTTTTCGCTAATCTTGCATTTATTTAAAGATTACCGGATTCTCGAGGCTTTAAACGTGCTTGGCGTACTCGGATTGCACCTGGGGCTTTTTCGTCTCACTAAGGAAGTATTTAACGAAAGCGCCGCCAAGCTAGCTCTGATTCTGTCCAGTCTGTTTGTACCCATAATATTATTAACCAGTTATGTTTACGGCGATATCCCCGGTTTGTGCCTTGCTGTCTGGTCAATGTGCTTTACCATAAAATATTCCAAAGAAGATAACGTGAAGTATATTGTGTTTGCCAGTCTATTGCTGGGTTTAGCCATGCTCTTTCGTACAAATATGCAGATCATCTTAATTGCTACAATCCTGTATCTTTTGCTACAGCGCCGTGCCCGGCGAATCGTCGCTGTTTTAATAATCATCACTAGTCTAAGCTTTAATTATGCCGTAACCGCATATGCCTCGGCTAGAACCGGCAGTGCGTTAAACCAGGGAGTTCCGGCAAGCTTGTTTGTTAATATGGGGCTGGAAGAGAGTTCGCTGGGGGATGGTTGGTACAATGGTTCGACCCTCCGCAACTATTATGCAGTGAAACTTGACCATCGGGCGGCAAGCCACCTGGGTTTTGAACTGATTAGCAAACGGCTGGCTGATATGGGCGATAACCCGGGTTATGCCCTCAACTTTTTTAAGTCCAAGTTCCTCTCCACTTGGACGGAGCCTACCTTTGAATCTATCTTCTTTACCCTGCCCCACAATCAAACAGCCTCTGTCGTGCAATACATGCAGAACAATCGGCTTCTTCATAGCTTATACCATGGTCAATTAAACAAAATCTATCTTGTCTATTGTAAAGGATTCGTGCTGTTCTTACTAATAGGAGCTGCAGCTTACCCCTTTCGCCGCGACAAGAAAACCTTGGAAGATGTGGTATTTATATTTCTCCCTTTGCTTGGGGGAATGGCCTTTCATCTTTTTTGGGAAACCAAGTCCCGCTACATTTACCCTTATGTTATAATGCTTTTGCCTATTGCCGCCGGTTTTTGGCATAATATTAAGGTCACGGAAGTACGTTCCGACAAATAATAACACATAGTGATACTTAAAGAGGAAAGCTGCGAAATAGTACGAATATATAGGAATTCGGTAAAATTGCTGTATCGGAGGTAACCAAGTGCCAGCTAGTAGCATTCTATCTGTTGTAGTGCCCGCTTATAATGAAGAGCTTGTAATCGAGGAAACGAACAAACGGCTTACCCGGGTACTTTCATCCCTGGATCTGGATTACGAAATAATTTATGTTGATGACGGGTCAAAGGATCAAACCATAAAAATCCTAACCAGACTCGCTAATACCGATCCTCATCTTAAAATATTGAGTTTTTCCAGAAATTTTGGCCATCAAGTTGCCGTAACCGCTGGAATTCAACACGCCACCGGTGATGCGGTGGTCCTGATCGATGCGGATTTACAAGATCCGCCGGAACTTATTAAAGAGTTTGTCGCCAAATGGCGGGAAGGCTACGACGTTGTTTACGCTATCCGTAAAAAACGGGAGGGCGAAACCTGGTTTAAGAAATTTACTGCCTCTATGTTTTATCGGATTCTGCACAAGCTTATCGATATTGAAATCCCCCTTGATACCGGAGATTTTCGCTTGATGAGCCGCCGGGTGGTAGATAGTCTGAATGCGATGCCCGAGCGGCATCGTTTCGTACGGGGACTTGTTTCCTGGGTGGGCTTTAAGCAAACCGGTATTGAATATGAACGGCATGAGCGCTTCGCTGGCGAAACCAAATACCCACTGAAAAAAATGATTAAATTCGCACTGGATGGAATAACTTCCTTTTCCTATAAACCGCTACAGTTGGCCAGTACTTTGGGCATCTGTTCAGCGGGGGTAGGATTTATCGGGATTCTTCTGATTATTATCCTCAAGCTGTTTACCACTGTTACAATTCAGGGCTGGTCTTCCTTAATGGTTGTCGTCCTGTTTATCGGTGGCATCCAATTAGCAATACTCGGTATTATTGGCGAGTACATCGGCCGGATGTATGATGAAATACGCAAACGCCCGCTTTATCTGTTACAAGACCAAATCGGCTTTGCCAAAGGCACAAATGCCGATTCCAATCCGAACAATTGAGCTTTTCATTGTCCAGCAGGATTTAGCCTTTTTCCATTGAATTTAGCTAGTGATATTTAAAAAGTAGTAGGCGGGGAAATGTAATGGATGATGAGGAAAGAATCTGTCCTAGATGCAATCGCCACTATGTAGTTTTACAGCAAAGAAATCAAACGGTAGGCAAAATTCTCCGGAAAGATTTTGGCTGCTCAATGTACTTTCTGCTTCTATGCGCCATAGGCTTTATTGCCACTGGCATTATTCTCAATATGCAAATTTTTAACGATGACTTTTTGTCCGGATTTGCTTATTACTTTTTTATTGGCGGCATTGGTGTAGTTTTGTTACTTATCGCCTATGTTGCTGCGCTTCGACCGGATAAAAATCTGCTCGAATGTGAAACTTGCGGCTTTAAGTGGGACCGGAGGCGAGAACCTTTTGAACAACAATCTGATCATAGCCAGCAGTCTTGATCCCCAACTTTTTCCGGCTGACCGTGAAAAGCTCGAGTCGATTATGAAACAACTTGAGAAACTGGGCTGGAAAAAGCCTCAACTAGGCTCGAGCGTTCTTGCCAACTACACACCCCTGTTCATTGAACTTTTTAATGAACAGGGCGACTACATTAAAGGAAATGCCCAATCAATTTTGGAGGCAGCGGAATCCTGTCTAGCCAAGGCTGAACAAGTAGAAAGCTGCCCCCATTCCCAGTTAATTGATCGAGGTGCTCAACTTTTTTGTCCGGATTGTCTAAGTGTCCGTAATAAGACCGCTCACGAGATTCTTAACGATTTTCTGAAATTTTCTCCGGGTGAGTGGCAGTTGATTGTGAAAAAAGTCAATGGCCGCGAATATGCCTCCACGTTCTCGATCACGGGACACTATGAACTAACGGATACAACCAATATCAAACAACTCTTTGCTGATCTGCCTGAGGAGATCAAATTCAGCATTGAAACAAAAGAAACAAGCACCGTCTCCCAACAGTCCGTTGGAGATTTCAGCCTGATCTACGAAAACACGGTAGTCAGCGGTCACTTTGAAAAGCCCCCGCTGCCCTGTGCCTAACACTAATTCTTGAATATTAACTAAAAGAGCGCTTTCCGTAATTAAACGGGCAAGCGCTCCTTTGTTTATTCAGCTTAAGCCAATTCCAACCTGACCGAACTGCCGCGTCCTCCCGCTTCTGCCGGAGAAACGATTAAACGCCGTGCCAGGCGATTACGCAGTTCAGGCACATGACTGATTATGCCGATAGTGATGTTTTGCAGGCGCAACCGCTCTAATGTGCCCATCACCACTTCCAACAGCTCCTGGTCCAAAGTGCCAAACCCTTCATCCAGGAAAAAGAATTCCAGCGGATATTCACCGCGCAACTGGATTTGCGTTGACAACGCCAGAGCTAATGCCAAAGAAGTCAGAAATGTCTCTCCGCCTGATAAGGTACTGACTGGACGACGGATTCCTCCGTTATGGTCATCCCGAATAACAAATCCGCCGTTTGAATCAACCTCCAGGGCATAACGGTGGTTCGTCAATTGACCAAGACGTTCCGATGCGCTCAAGGCGACTGTGGTCAGCTGTTCTTCCGCGATAAATTCGACAAAGGCATTGCCTTTAAACACACTTTGCAGCGTTCTGAGCAGCTCATCACGCCGTGCCAGCGCTTGCCGTTTGTCTTCTAACCTCTGCCATTCCATGTGCCTGTTTTTCACTAATTCGGCCATCCGTTCGGCAGCTCCCCTCCGTTCTGCTGCCGTGGTCTGGTCCTTTACCACCCGGTCTAAACGTTCCGGCCAGGCTTCCCATTCCTCGGGGGTAATCACGCGGCCCGCAAGTTCGTCCGTTAAAACCTGCTGCCTTTGTCTAAGCAACAGCTGTTCCTGATTGAAATGGTTAATTGTCTGGCCCATTTCTGCTCGTTCTGTTACATCACACAAACCTGCCTCTGCCGCGCTTGCTGTCTGGAACCCAGCTGTATGCAAGGACTTGTCCAGAATTCCCCTGGCATTATCCAGCCCTTCCTGTTTGACTTCCCGTTCCTTATTGGCTTGGACGAAAAAGCGTTCAGCCTCAACCGCTTGTTTTTTACTCAAGGCCATGGCTTCATTCAGCCGTTCTTCCCTTTCAGCTAGTTGATTCCGCTCTTGCTCAGCCTTCATTAACAACTCCGTTGCCGGTTTGCTACCCGTCAAGGAGATTAGTTTCGTCTGTAAATTATTAATTGTTTTCGCCTTTTCACACTCCGCGCTCTGCAACCCGGCAAGGCTCAAACTATGGTGCGTCAGGCGTTGATTCAACTCTTCGCGTGATTTGTCCAAACCCTTAATCCCTTGTTCAAGCTCGGCCAGTCTCTCTGTTAACGCAGCGTGTTCCTCGTCCCATGTCGCGTACAGGCGCTGTCTGACGCTAATCTCGTTAATTGCTATGTTCTCCCGCGCTGCATCCAGCTTAAGCCGTTTTGCCGCCTGTTTGCTTTGTCCCTCCGCCAATCGACGCTGGAGATCTTGCAACGTCTTATCTACCGCTGCCGCCTCGGCTTGCAGGCGGGTATGTTCTTTTTCCCCTTCCGTTAATGCCGTCCGGGCGGCTTCTAACTCTGCGGTTAACCCGTCTTTTGCTGTTTTCCATACCTTCAAGTCATTTCGCTTCTGCCGCAATTGCTCGGTCAAGGCCTGTCCATTCGTACGTAATTCAGCTGTACTTAACGTTCTTTCTTCTGCCGGAAGCAAGCGGCGATAAGCAGTAATTGTTTTCTGTTTTTCCTCGGCCAAACTAATTTGAGTTGCTAATTTTGCCTGCGCAGAAGTTTGATTCGCCTGGGATGTAGCCAGTTGAGTCGCCGCCGCAGTCCTCTTCTGATCCAGTCTTTGTACAAACTCCTGGCCCCGTGCAAGTTCCTCCTTTGCCAAGTCGAGCTTGCCCTGGTCCAAACGTTGTATCACGTGGAGATGATGAAGTGAACCGCACACCGGGCACGCTGTACCCTCCCGCAGATCCTGAGCCAACACTCCGGCCAGGTTGATCCTTTCCAGTTCGCGTACCTTTTGCTCCTGGATCGTGCTGTTGGTCACCGCCTCGTTATAGGTGTTCAGGCTGGTCTCATATTGTGCCGCTAAAACTTTAACAGTTGCCTTTAACTGCTCGCACTCAGCCTCATACTCTCCTTGTCTTTGGGTCTCTGCCTGCCACTCTGCTTCCGCTCGGGCAATGTTGTCTATTAGTACCGAAAAGCGCTCTATTTCCAGGGCAGATGTACCAAGCACATCTTCTCCGGCCGGTGCTTCCTGTTCCATCGCAGTCAACTGTCCTGAAACTGTGTCCAATTTTGTTTTGAGGACCTGATTCTCACGCACCGCTTGGCCCTGTTTGGTCTGCAGCCCGTTCTGCCTGGCCGATTCAAGCTCAAGTTCCCCCTGCAGCCTTTGCAGTTCCTCATCGACAAGCCTCAATTCGGTTAGGGCCTGAACGGCTTCGTTAAGCCTGTGACGCTGTGCCGGGGAAACGCTGATTTGGGCAATACGCAATTTCAGCTGCTCATGTTGCTCTAAACACTCTGTTTTCTTAGCTTCAATTACCGCCAGTTTTTGTTCGATGGCCGCTTTTTGTTGAGATTCCTGCCGTGTCGAAGTGGTGATTGACTGAAGTTCTTCTTGGTATTGCTTAATCTCCAGCTCCAGGCCCTGTGCTGTCTTCAGTTGCTGGATCAGCGCCAACAGTCTGGGCTCGCCCTGTTTACGCTGTTCTGAGGCCCGTGACCATTGCTCTTCCGCTCCTTGCACTGCCTGCTCGGCAAGTTTTAGCTTCATACCGGCTTGTTCCGCCCGTACCAGCGTCCCCTCTAAATCATTTGCCGCCTGGCTTTCCGCCGCCAATAAAGGGCGGACAGTCTCAGCCCGTTCAGCCAACGCCAACTTGTCCTGCAGTTGCTTGATTAAAGGGTGCTTGGCGCTCAGTTCGCCTGCCTTGCCTTCAGTTTGTTTAAGCTGTTCCTGTAGATTCCAAACTTCTTTGGCTTCCTCGAACTTTCTGCGGGTTTCAGCCAAAACTTTCACTACCCCGTCTGCGGCAGCGATCGCTCCGGCCAGTTCCTCCTCTGCCTCCCGTACTCTTTCAGCCGAGGCATCACCTAAACCAAGCTGTCTCTCCGTTACACCATGCAACGCCTTTTCCGTTTCACTTGTTTCACCCTGTAACCTGGCGGTTAGCTCCCGTCCATAGGCTTGCAGACCAAATAGACGTTCCAGCATATTGCGCCGCTCGGAAGGTTTGAGCACCAGAAACTCAGCGAATTTTCCCTGTGGTAAAACAACGGCCCTGGTAAAGTCCTCCACGGTCAAACCGAGAATTTTCAATACCGCTTTGCCCATTTCTGCCGGTCCTGTCGCCAGCACGGATTCGCCCTCACTGATGTCAATTAAGCGGCAGATTCCGGCTCTGACACCGCTGTCACCGGAACGCCGGTAGGAACGCTCGGCACGGTAAACCTTCCGCCGTTCCCCTGTACCAAGCGCAAAGGTAAATTGGACGCTTAATCCATCTTCAGCGTGATTTAAAATTCCCTGGGTGTTGTTGGCGGCTCTTTCAACCGTACCGTAAAGAGCCAGGGTAATCGCATCCAGAATCGTAGACTTGCCGCTGCCTGTTGGCCCGAATATCCCAAATACTCCCGTTTCACACAGCCGGTCGAAATCAATTTCCTGTGGCTGCCGAAAACTGTTTAATCCGCTAAGTTTAAGTTTAATTGGCCTCATGCACTCTCACCTTCCACAGTTTCGGGGAAATTGGATTCTTCCTTGTTTAACAGCGACATAAACAATTCTACCAACTCAGGCTGGGGTTCTGCTCCACCACACCGCTGCCGGTAGAAACCACGAAACAGATCGGGAAGCGGCAGACCGGCACGTGATTCCGCCACTAACTCGGCCGTTGATGGGTATACTGGTCGGATATTGACAATACGTTCCCGCGCCCGGCGAATGTTCTGAATATCTGCCTGGCTTAACACACCGGTGAGGTGAAGCTCCAGGTCAATCCAGGCATTTAGGTCTTTACCTTCCTCAATCCAGCGCTGTACCTGCGGTAGACCCCCTGTGGCCTGCCACTTTACCAATGGATGTCCGCAGCTTAAACATATCTCCTTTAGAGAAGCGGCCTGACCCGGAAAGGCTTCGATTAACATTACGGATTTGGCATAACCCGTCTCGGAAAAACTGTAAGCCAAGGGTGATCCGGAATAACGGGTCGGAACGGAAACTCCCTTAACCTTTTGCGGACGGTGGAGATGACCCAAAGCAACATAGTGTGCACCGGCAGGCAATGCCTCCGGCACCACGGTTGGCGCACCACCCAATTGAATTGGGCGCTCCGAATCTGACTCGATGCCGCCTTGAACAAACAAGTGGCTTAAACCAAGGTTTACGGTATCCGGGCGAAACCTTTCGGCCAGGGCTGCAAACATTAGACCCACCCGCTGCGAGTACTCTTTGGTTAATACATCTTCATCCAGGGAAGACGTCAGCAACTCATTTAGTCTTGACTCCGACGGGTATGGGAGCATCGCGATGACCGCCGTCTCCGAACAACCGGGGACGTATATCTCCGCCCAGCCCTGCCCCGCAGCTACTCGGGCTGCCCGTTTCCGGTCTGAGCGGATATTGGGTGTCAAATGATCCTTCGGCAGCCCAAACAAGGTAATCCCGTGCCGCATGGCGAGCGGACCGGCAGCACACAGTCTTTCGGGATTATCATGGTTTCCGGCAATGATTACGACACCACGCTCACCGCCTGCTGCCAGTCTGTCCAGGGCGTCATAAAACAGTTCCTCGGCCACAGCGGAGGGATTTACGCCATCAAAGATATCCCCCGCAATTAACACCAGGTCAACCGCTTCTTCCTCGACAATCGTACAAAGTTCGTCAATAAATTGTTCTTGTTCCTCAAGCCGGCTGCGGCCTTCCAAAGTCCGGCCAAGATGCCAGTCGGAGGTATGCAGGATACGCGTAAGCGTTCCCCCTTTCACCAATGCTGATTAATCGACTCGGATCGTTTCCCCACAATCCATCAACACGAGATATTTCTCTTTTACCGGGCGGGAAAGAATCCCTTCTACCGCCCGCGCATAAAGTGCAAGTTGTACCTGGTACCGTTTGCACATTTCCTTGATATCTGACTTAGAGCGAATTCGGTCTGTTTTCCAGTCGATCAGTACATATCCATCCTCTTCCTCAAGCAAACAGTCGATGACGCCCTGAATTAACACGGTCTCCGCGCAATCGGCAGTTAGATCGGGATAAAGCTCCCTTGCCGGCAGCGCAAAACTGAACGGGACCTCCCGCTTCACCGCTTTTGCGGCCGCAATTCGCTGACCCAACTTACTGTGTAAAATATTAATGATTTTTTGTTTATCAATAGCTTCAACCTGTTCCGGGGTCAACAGTTCCCGTATTGCCATCCGATCTATTTGGCGATCGAGCTCCGCTTCACTCAACGCTTCCTGCAAAGTTAGCTGCTGCATTACCAAATGGATCGCAGAACCGCGTTCTGCCGCGGTTAAGCCCTTAGTATCCTGCAGGAAGCGCGGTCGATCACCAATTTGCGGCTGACGGGTTAATGTTTCGCCTGTTTCCTCGGCCTGGATCTGATCAAAATGTCTCTTCACTTCCGTAACGGCTGCCTTAGCCGCCTTGCCAACTGCCGACCGGTAGGGATACCTCCATTCCAGCCGCGCTTTGACCCTTTCCAATAGTTCCGGAACGGCTTCAAACGGTTGGAGTCCAGAAACAATTGCCATCTGCCCATTTTCTGTGTTTAACTCTTCTTCCACAGGTGCCTCGTCAACACGCGGCAGGTGGATCCGCCAGGCTGAAGGGTCTCCGGCAGGCTCTCCCTGCGGACTTTGTTCCAATCCTGCCAAAGCGTGCAGCACCTCTGCCCCATGGTGTCGGGAGATTGCCGGCCCTAACCAGTCCAGGAAACAGGTTGCGGAGGCCAAAGCAGCATCCGGCAAGGGCCAACCAGTTACATTAATGTACTGGCACCACTTCTCAGCTTTATTCCTGAGTCCCTTTTGCGTACCGATTAAAACAAGTTTTTCCCTGGCTCTGGTCAGGGCAACATACAGAATACGAACTTCTTCAGCCAGCGTCTCAATTTTTAGCCTTTCCCGTATCGCCAGTTTCGCAAACGTCGGATACTTAACCCGTGTGTTTAAGTCCACAAACTGGGCCCCAATACCCAAGTCCTTGTGCAGCAGGGTCTCCGCATTAATGTCTTGTAAATTGAACCGCTTGCCTAACCCGGCTACGAACACCACCGGGAACTCCAACCCTTTACTCTTGTGAATGCTCATAATCCGGACAACGTCCTCATTTTCACCTAACGCCCGGGCTGCCCCCAGGTCGCTGCCGCTGTCACGCAAGCGTTCGATAAAGCGCAGGAACCGAAACAGTCCCCGGAAGTTAGTAGCCTCGTACTGGCGCGCCCGGTCATGCAAAGCTCTCAAGTTTGCCTGACGCTGCCTGCCACCCGGTAAGCCGCCAACAAAATCAAAATAGCCGGTTTCCCGGTAAATTTGCCAAATCAAGTCACTTAGCGGGCTTTGTCGGGATACCGTTCGCCATTGCTCCAAGCGAGTTAAAAACTGCTGCAGCTTTCCGGCAAGACTTTCCCAGTCCTCTGTCCCATCTGTAAGGCCGCCTCCGGATTCTTGGCCTGTCGCCTGGTCTTTGGCCCACCCCGCTATCGATTTGACCGCCTGATAGTAATTATCACTTACATCGGCTGCACGGATCCGAGCCAGTTCCTCCGCACTTAACCCCACCAGTTGTGACCGGAGGATTGCGGCAAGCGGGATATCCTGCTGGGGATTGTCGATCACCTTCAGCAGTGAAAGAATAGTTTCTACCTCGGTCGCTTCAAAATAGCCGGTACCTAAGTCGGCAAACGCTGGAATCCCCGCATCCCTCAGTTCCTCCAAAAACGTATTGGCCCACCCCTTGGTCGCCCTAAGTAAGATAACAATGTCGCGGTAAATAATTTTTCGATACCCTATTTCCTTGTCGAACACCAAAGAGGCTCCTTGTTCACCGCTGCCGTTCACCAGTTCCTTAATCCGCCCGGCGATTACTCTGGCCTCTAGTTGGGCAGCATCAAGTTCTTCTGCATCCTCTTCGGCAGCAGCCGCCCTTTGTTCAGGATCACGCTCAATTAGGCATAACTCAACCGGCCCGGCCACCGGGTTGCCTGTGGGAAGTTCCGGGTAATTGGCACCGTATACCAGCTCTGCTGCCCGGTCATAAGGCGCCTCTCCCAAACGTGGCGTCATCACCTGACGAAAGATAAAGTTTACCGCTTGAACAACTTCTTGCCGGCTGCGAAAATTACGCGCTAAATCAATCCGGCGCTCTCCGCCTTTCCCCTCGAGCGAATAGCGCTGGTATTTAGCCAGAAAAAGCTGGGGCTCGGTCAGCCTGAACCGGTAAATGCTCTGTTTTACATCGCCGACCATAAACAGATTCGGATCATCCTCCACCGGTCTGGAAACAAGCTGGAGGATTATTTCCTGAACCAGATTAGTATCCTGGTACTCGTCGACCAGGATTTCTGCATAATACTCCCTCAGCTGCAGCGCCACCTCGGAAGGAACAATCTCCCCTGGCTTAGACCCAGGCTGGAGTAGAATTTGCAAACAATAATGTTCCAAATCAGCAAAATCGACTAACCCCTGTTCCCGTTTTACCTTCTGGTAGGCGCTGATATAGTCAATTACCAATTGGGCCAGCGCCTGAATTACCGGGGCAATTTGCCGTAGGTCGTTGATAAATTCCTGCTCAGCGCGGTTAAAGAACAGGGTTTTTAGTTTATCCACACTATTTTTTGCGCTGTCTCTCAGTTCTTTTACCCGCTCTTTTAACCGTTCATCAACGTCCTTTCGGCATGACTTCAGCCTCCCCCAGTTCAAACCGGAGAATTCCTCGCTCAACCCTGCAAAATTGCCGCGGGCTGCCTGAAGGAATCCGTCGAGCATCGCCAAATTATCCCGCAACGTGTCGGCATACACTGCCGGACCGCCGGGACTCAGCGCCAACCGCAGCGCAGCGGCAAGCTGGTACCGTGCTCCTTCGAGATTCATGTTGATGCTGTCTTTTAAGCTCTTGTACCACTCCGTATCGTCCAGACAGCCGTTTTCCGGCAGGTTAAAAACTGCCGCTGCTTCCTGCAACCAGTTGTCCGGCCAGGGATGGCTGCGGGCAAAATCATAGAGTTTTAACACCAAATCCTGTAACCCGTTGTCCTCCCTTTCGCCCCCATACAAGTCAACCAAAGTGGTAAATTGTTTGTCCCCGGCCGCATAGCGTGCTTCAAACAACTCTTCGAGCGCCTGCGCTCTGAGCAGCGCTCCTTCCGTATCATCGATAATCCGGAAAGCGGGGTCAAGGTCAAACAGATAGTAATGCTGGCGCAACAAATTAAGACAGAATGAATGAATAGTCGTAATTGAAGCCATATTCAACAGGGCCAATTGTTTCTCAAGCTGCCGATTTTGCGGTTCCTGGCTGAGTTTTGCGCTAATGGCCTTAGCGATTCTATCCCGCATTTCCGCTGCTGCGGCATTGGTAAACGTCACTACCAGCAAGCGGTCAACATCTACTGGTGAGGTTTTATCAGTAATTAACCGGATGATCCGTTCAACCAGCACAGCAGTTTTACCGGCTCCTGCTGCAGCAGCGACGAGCAAATTGGTCCGGTGCGTAGTAATGGCCGCCAATTGTTCAGCCGTCCAGGTCTGTTTACCCATCGATATCCCCCTCATTCGCGGCAAAGAACCGTGACCAGAGCTTGTCCTTGGGCTCAAGTCTAATCAAACGGTACTTGTTATCCAGGCGCATTGTGTCAAACCGACACACCGGTTTGTAACGGCAATACTGGCAGGCATTCCGGCCCCGTTTCTGATAAGGCGCCATTTCCAACCTGCCGGCCAGTATTTCTTCGCCGGTTCCCGCCAGTTGCTGCTGTACATACTTGCGCAGCAGGGCAAAATTATCGGCGGTCAAGACGCCCGAATCCGCATAAAAGCCGCCCTGCGTTTTTAAACTGACCGGAATTATTTCCGACCGTTTCCCATTGACCAAGCGATTGTCCATCAACTTGACTAGATTGGCGTCAGCCAGTACAAACCCTTTTTGCTTGAACTCGTTGAGAATACTCTTGGCCGAGTCCTCCGCACTGAGTGGTCCATCTGTACTGATTACGGGATCGCGCAACCGGAAATAGAGCATTCCGCCCGCCTCTGCCTCGTTTCCGGTGAGGATATGGGCATGCGTCAGGGCGACATCCAGATAAGTCAGCAGTTGCAGCTTTAACCCGTGGTAAACATCCTCCAGGCTTAACTCTGCCTGGCCCGATTTATAATCAATCACTCGTAAGTAATTGTGTCCATCGGTGGACTTGGCCAAATCAATTCGGTCAATCCTGCCGTCTAACTCAACTTCAATCCCATTTTTAAGGTTATACACCAGAGGGGGCAGCGCTTCACCCGGTCCGAATCCGATTTCCAGCCCAACCGGCCTGAAATTGCCGCGCCTGGCCTGTTCTACCAACGCAAGTACCGAAGCATCCAATGTCCGCTTCAATTTTTCAACCAGGTAGTGATACCTGGCGGTACTTAACAGAATTTCATTTTGCAGTTGTGGCGCTAGCTCCTCGACGATCTGCGCCATGACGGCGATACATTCGGCATCACTGATTTGTCCCCAATCCAGACCCTGCCGGTTAATTCTTTCACCAAACAGTTTTAACGCCGCGTGAAAAAATTCTCCCAAGTCGGGGGCGCCGAGCTTATATTGTTCCCTTTCCCTAAGCCGAAGGCCGTAGGCCAGAAAATAGGCAAAGGGACAGGCTTTGTACTGTTCAACTCGCGATACGCTAAGCTTTAACCGTGCCCCATACAGTTTTTGGCTGGTGTTTAATGTCAATGGACATTCCTGATTACCCTTGGTTAAAGCGGCAATAACTTGCGCCAGTTGTTCCCGGTAATCCGGTGCGGCCAGCAGCCAATTGTAAACCATCTGCCATACTTGCGGAACCACCCGGCCACCGTTTGCTTCCCTCAGCTCCGTTGCCAGGTATGAAAGGGCCTTGCCCGGATGGCAGACAAACTCCAGATCTGCTTCGCCCGTCGCTTCCAGCGTAATTAACCTTTCCGCTAATCCGGGCAACAGCTCCTTTAATCTACTGATTATGATTGAAGGCATTAA
>DATAMA010000228.1:0-1782 GCA_036260765.1 Desulfobacteria bacterium
ACGGGGCTTTTCTTCATCCGGAATATCACGGCGGATTTGAGTTTGTCGCTTTGTCCGGGCCAAGATCCGCGAACCTTTAATCGAGACCCCTAGTGTATGTGAGTTGCCAATATTTACTACCAGTAAACCCCGTTCACGCCAGGCCCCGGCGACAGGATCGCATAAAGCTCCCCAGACCGCTGCCGCACCGGTATCCATGACATAAGCATGGGGAATCGCTTTTTGCAGGGCGCACATCCGGGTTAAATAGCCCGGTGCTTCGCGGTACACGAGATCGCTCAATTCTCCGCCATTAAGGATAAATTCCTGCCACTTTTTAAATCTGAATTCCCGGTTGCTGCCCTCCAGGCATTCACCATGATCCTGCAAGGCTGCAATGACTTTACTGGGTAATTCTAAGTCAAACGCTGTTAAGGCCTGTTGCAAAGCGGCTAGGTCCAAATCAGCCAGCACGATGCGTTCAGTACCTTCCGGCTGTTTCTCTACCAGTTCAATGCCCATCTTCTTGACAACATTTAAATCGTCATGAAACGTCTTTGCCGCATCTTTAGTGGCATAGGCTTTAAGTCCCTTACGAACGTGCGCCTTAACTGCCGCCGTACTGGCACCGCCGCCCATCAAATTTCCAGTCAAAAACAAGTCTTGGTTCAAGGCTGTCACTTTGCGAATTTGCGCCCCGACGATTTGGGTGCGGCTGGGCATCACCAGTTTAGGACAGTTTTCCAGGTTTCTGCCTGGCAAATACACAAGAATGTCCTGAGTGCCGGAACCAATATCGACGGCTAAAACTGGCTCTTCCATCTTGACCCCTTTCTAGTTAAACAAGCGTCGGCCAAGCCAGGGGCGTTTAACCTCAACCGCTTTGCGCGGGCAGAGCTCCTGGCAACAAAAACAGCGAATACATTTATCCAAATCTACGACCGGCCGTTTATCCTCGTTTAAATACAGGGCTTCAGGCGGACAGCTACGCACACAATCAGCACACCCAATACACTGGTCATGCTTAAACAAAGGCCGCGGCCTGAGGCTCCTTGCCGCTAAGTTCCTTAATACCACGGGTACTTTTCCATCCAGGAAATTAATCGGAAAACCTTTCGGTACTTTAAAATCACTGATTATTAAGCTTTCCGGCTTCTCGCCAACGATTTCAACCTGTTCAAGCGATGCCGCAAAACCCCGGCCCTCTGCTGCTTTAATTGTCGGCACCTGTTTCGCTTCCAGTCCGATAATCGTCGCCGCAGCCACATCTAAAGCATACGGATTTTCGCTTGCCAGAATAGCGCCAATTTGCCGGGGTGTCCCGGCTGAAGGCCCGTCTCCTTCCATGCCGACAACTGCATCCATCACGGAAAGTTTCGGCTTAACCGCTTCAACAATATCTATTAACAGCTCAGCGAAATGCTCTGCTTTCGGCATCCGTTGATGATATTCAACCTTTTTTAGGCCCGGAATAACCCCAAATAGGATTTTTACCGCGCCGGTCATGGTCATCATGCTGTGGGTTTTTAACTTAGCCAGCGAAATAACTACATCTGCCTTGGCACAACAACTCGTAATCGTTAAACTTTTGACCAGTTTACCGTTTGGATTGGGGATAGTAACTTCCCCAACGTCCCAATTGAGTTCTGCACCGGCCCGTTCCGCGACTTTGTCCAATCCGGCAGCTTGATAAATGCTCTTTAGGACATGGACATTATATAAGCCTCCGGGACTGTCACCAATAACCGGAGTCCCTCCCGCTTCCTTAACCTGTCTCGCAACCGCTTCCACTACTGCGGGATG
>DATAMA010000230.1:0-4044 GCA_036260765.1 Desulfobacteria bacterium
AGGAGGAGTTTAATTGAAGCGATTAATGTCAGGCAACGAAGCAATTGCCAGAGGTGCGTATGAAGCTGGTATAACGGTAGCCACGGGTTACCCCGGTACGCCAAGCACTGAAATTTTAGAGAATATCGTTAAATATCCGGCGATTAAGGCCCAGTGGTCCCCTAATGAAAAAGTAGCCTTGGAAGTTGGCCTCGGGGCTGCCATCGCCGGCGCGCGCGTGATCGTAACCATGAAGCATGTTGGGGTCAACGTGGCCGCAGATCCGTTGATGACCGCGGCATATACCGGGGTACGGGGCGGGTTGGTCTTGGTGTCTGCGGATGACCCGGGTATGCACTCCTCGCAGAACGAACAGGACAATAGGTATTATGGAAAGCTTGCGAAAATCCCGGTGCTCGAACCAAGTGACAGCCAGGAAGCCAAGGATTTTGTGGCCTTGGCTATGGAGATAAGTGAGCAATTCGATACGCCGGTTATCTTACGCACTACTACCCGTATTGCGCACTCGCAGACATTGGTCGAAGAAGCGGAACCAATTGTGACGGTTAAAAAGCCTTATGAAAAAGATGCGCGAAAATACGTCATGGTTCCAGCCCACGCCCGGCTGCGCCACGTTGTAGTTGAACAACGCCGTAAAGACCTGACTGCCTACACTGAAACGAGTCCAGTCAATAAGATCTTTTGGCAGGATAAAAAAATCGGCATTATTACTTCCGGGATAACTTTTCAATATGCACGTGAGGCCGTCCCGCAAGCCTCCATCTTAAAATTGGCCTTGACCAACCCATTCCCGGCCAAGCTAATAAAAGATTTTGCGGCGCAAGTGGATACCCTCTACGTCATTGAAGAATTGGAACCATTCCTGGAAGAACAGGTTAAGGCCTTAGGGCTTACCTGCAAGGGCAAAGATGTGTTCAGCAGAACGGGTGAATTGTCGGTGCACCAGATTTTCCAGGTGGTAAATGCCGATTCTACCCAAGTTGCCGGCTCTTCGATTACGCCTCAGGCAGAACCCCAGACTACCGCGTTTGACGCCCCTCCCCGCCCGCCTGTGCTTTGTCCCGGGTGTCCTCATCGGGCTGTATTCTATACCCTAAAGCAATTAAAGTTAACCGTATCCGGTGATATTGGTTGCTACACCCTTGGCGCTCAACCACCGTTAAATACGATCGACACGACGGTCTGCATGGGTTTCAGTATCAGCGGGCTTTTAGGCATGGAAAAGGCTGAACCCGATTTGGCGCGTAAAGCCGTGGCTGTAATCGGCGACTCTACCTTTTTCCATTCCGGGATGACCGGGCTATTGGACGTAGTTTACAATCATGGGACAACGACAACCCTAATCTTAGACAATCGGATTACCGCCATGACCGGACAACAGGATAACCCGGGAACCGGCAAAGATTTGGCCGGCACCGCTGCCCCCCAGGTAGACCTGACTGCCCTGGTTAAAGCAATCGGTGTCAAACGCGTACGCACGCTGGATCCGTTTAATTTTAAAGAGTTAAAGGAAGCAATCACGGAAGAGCTTGCAGCGCTTGAACCCTCGGTCATCATTGTCCGCAGGCCCTGCGTATTCGTCGATCCGGCTCCATCCAAGCCTTCATTACAGGTAAACAGCAATTGTAGCGGTTGCAAAAGTTGTATGCAGTTAGGCTGTCCGGCTTTAAGCTTTGACGGTAAGGCCAATATTGATCATGCTTTGTGCAACGGTTGCGGCTTATGTTCTCAGGTTTGTAAATTCAAGGCGATAAATTGCGGAGACGACGGAAAGCAGGTGAAATAAGTGAGCGAAGGCACATCGATTCTATTGGTAGGCGTTGGCGGGCAAGGAACAATTCTGGCTGCCAAGATCTTAAGCCAAGTTGCCATGCAACAGAAATTAGACGTTAAGATGTCCGAAGTACACGGCATGTCCCAACGCGGTGGCTCGGTAATTACTTATGTTAAATTTGGTCCCCAAGTTTTTTCCCCGTTGATTGAGCCCGGTGAAGCAGATTACATCGTCTCTTTTGAAAAACTTGAGTCCCTGCGTTGGGCCCACTACCTTAAGCCCGGCGGCACCTTGGTGGTAAACGAGCAAGAGATTTACCCATTGCCGGTTCTTACCGGCGCTGCTAATTACCCAGACCATATTTTTGACCGTTTAGCGGCCAAAAATATCAAAGTCGTCAAGTGTAATGCCGCCAGACTTGCTGAGCAGTGTGGCAATATTAAAGCGGCCAACGTCGTGCTGATGGGCGTACTTGCCCATGAAAGTGCAATTTCCAAACAGGCCTGGCTCGAAGCAATCGAGCAAAAAGTGCCCGCGCGTTTTCTGGCGCTGAATAAGGCCGCATTTGAAGTCGGCTACAGTTTGGCCTAGTTACTTTCGTCACCTGAGGCAGAGACATAAACTCAAAATTGTCATTAACACCAAATAAAAAACCGGTGCTCCCATTAGGGGGCACCGGTTTTTTCTTGGTGATATTTATTTTTAGCTTACAGAGCTGAATCTCCCGATTCTCCTGTACGGATACGGACTGCGTTTTCAACAGAGGAGATGAATATTTTCCCATCACCAATTTCACCCGTAGCCGCAGCTTTGGAAATAACCTTCACTACTTCATCCACCCGGCCGTCATGAATAACGGCCTCAATTTTTACTTTTGGCAGTAGGTGGATAACATACTCCATCCCCCGGTAGACTTGGGTATGGCCTTTTTGATGGCCACAGCCGATCACCTGGGTCACCGTAAGTCCATCAACCCCTAACTTGCCGAGCGCATCTTTCACCTCATCCAATTTTCCTGGTCTGATAACTGCTTCGATTTTTTTCACGCAAACCTCATCCCTTCTATTTCGCAATTTCGCGGGCTGCCGCTCGGCTGCTTGCTTATGGCCCGAGAAGCAGACAACTGCGCGATATTTGATAAAAAAAGGCGCTTTAAGTTAAACTTAAAGCGCCTTTGCTTCCCTGGTCCTAAATATCTTATTGGCTATAGGTTAATCGTAGTTTTGTTTAAGGTTGATCAAGCCTTTAATGTGCACATCTTTTGTAAAAATTTTATCAATGTCAGCTACAAAATGCAATACATTCCCGGGAAAAATTCTGTATACTTCCTGTGATTATTGTTTGCCAATGGGCGTAAATCCTTTGCCCAGAACTTCTTTCGTATCGTTTACAATGACAAATGCTGTCGGATCCATTTCTTTCACCAGGCGTTTAATCGCCACTAACTCCGTTAACGACACAACACACAACAGCAGTTCTTTCTCTCCCTGAGTATATCCTCCCTGGCCGCGCAACACTGTGACGCCGCGCTGTACCTCCGTAATTATTGCTTCAGCAATGTCGTCGCCCCGTTCACTGATAATCATTGCTGCTTTGGCGGGAATACCGGCGAGCACAGCATCGATCACCTTTGTTGACACATACAGCGCGACCAGCGTATACATCGTAACCCGGCTGCCAAGGATGAACAAGGAAAGGCCGATGACTACCGCATTTGTTGCTAAACTAACGTTACCAATCGTATAGCCCCGGCGGCGGTTAAGAATTTTCGCGATAATGTCGGTTCCGCCGAGGCTTCCCGCGAACCGGAAAACAATCGAACCGCCGATGCCCTGAATAATTCCGCCGTATAAGGCGCCTAACAGCAGGTCGCCGTACGGTACAAAGTGAATCCCTTTGAACAGATCCAGAAAAATAGAAGAAATCAAAACACCATATGCTGTACGGACCATAAACGGCCGGCCGATTTCCCGCCAACCAACCAACAACAAGGGAATGTTCAATACAATTGTGGTTACGCCAATCGGAAACCCGGCCAGGTAGTAGACTAACAGAGCGATCCCGGCAACCCCGCCACCGCCAAGTTTGGCGGCGACGATAAATCCCTGTGTGCCAAGGGCAAACACAGCCGCTCCAACCGTTATCCCAATAAAATCCAGTAAAGTGCGACGCAAGCAAATCTCCCCTCAGGCCAGTAAAAATTTCACAACATTCGATAACTATCTTGCTCATTCCGTATTATAACATGTATTTTGCATCCACGAAAAACT
>DATAMA010000005.1:0-2286 GCA_036260765.1 Desulfobacteria bacterium
CTCGGCGGGCCGCTGCATTTTCTCTCGGAATTGAGACAACGGTTTATCGAGACGTTAAAACTGGCAGAGACGAATGTTATTTTCCCAGAGGATTCGCAGTACTTTGTTGCCTTGGGAGCTGCCATGTCGGCACAAGGTGAAGAACCGTATTCATTTGAGTGTCTTTACGAACGGGTTCCGGCCATTTACAACCTGAGAAACCAGGATAACGATAAATTGGAACCGTTGTTTGCGAATCAGGCAGAATATGAAGAATTTCAACACCGACATGCCCAACATAAGGTAAAACGGGTAGACTTGACCGCTTATGCCGGTAATGCGTATCTCGGGATTGATGCGGGGTCGACGACGACCAAGCTTGCGCTGATCGATGAGCAGGGAGGCCTGTTGTACTCTCACTACGGCAGTAATATGGGCAGCCCGCTGGAATCGACGATTGCGGCCCTAAAGGCGTTGTACAGCAAGCTAAACGATAGGGTTAAGATTGTTAATTCTACTGTGACCGGCTACGGTGAACATTTAATCAAGGCTGCCCTCAAGGTCGACATTGGCGAGATTGAAACAGTTGCCCATTACAAGGCAGCGGATTTTTTCCTCCCCGGCGTAAACTTTGTCCTGGATATCGGCGGTCAGGACATGAAGAGCCTCATCGTCAGAGATGGGGTTATCGATTCAATTAAATTAAATGAAGCATGTTCTTCCGGCTGTGGTTCGTTTATCGAAACCTTTGCGGCCTCATTAAAAATGACGGTGCAAGAATTTGCCAGAATTGGGCTGGAGTCGAAAAAGCCGGTAGACCTGGGGACTCGCTGTACCGTATTTATGAATTCTAAGGTCAAACAAGCCCAAAAAGAAGGGGCAAGTGTTGCGGACATTGCCGCCGGGATCTCCGTTTCTGTGATTAAGAATGCCTTGTTCAAAGTAATTAGGTTACGCAGCGCCGAGGATCTGGGCGCCAAAATCGTCGTCCAGGGTGGTACATTTTACAACGATGCGGTGTTGCGTGCGCTCGAACAGATATCCGGCCGCGAGGTTGTCCGCCCGGACATCGCTGGAATCATGGGTGCTTTCGGCGCGGCGCTTATTGCCAGGGAACGCTATGTTGCCGGATCTGCCTCGACCCTGCTACAAGGGGCAGAGCTCGCTCAATTTAGCGCGGAGACCAGGCTAAAACGCTGCGGACTATGTGGTAACAACTGTCTAGTTACGCAAAAGGCCTTTTCCAACGGCAGCCGCTTTTTCTCTGGGAACAGGTGCGAACGCGGTGCAGGGCAAGAAAAAGTAAAAAGTGATATCCCGAATATCTATGAGTTTAAGTATAAACGGGTTTTTAATTATAAACCTCTTACTAAGGATGCGGCAAAACGGGGGGTGATCGGACTTCCCCGGGTGCTCAACATTTACGAGGATTACCCGTTTTGGTTTACGCTGTTCACTCGGCTTGGTTACCGTGTTGTTATTTCGGGCCGTTCATCGAAAGCGCTTTACGAACTGGGGATGGATACGATTCCATCTGAATCTGTCTGTTATCCGGCGAAGCTGGTCCACGGTCATATTGCGGATTTAGTGAAAAAAGGGATAAACAAAATTTTCTACCCCTGCATACCGTTTAATATCCCGGAGGATTTGCAGGCGAACAACAAATACAATTGTCCGATTGTAACCTCATATCCAGAGACCATTAACGCCAACATGGACTTACTGCGCGATAGCCGGGTAACCTTCTATCACCCGTTTTTACCCCTGGACATGCCTAAACGAATGGTAAGACGCTTACTGGAGGAACTTGCCTCGGAGGGTATCGGGAAGGGTGAGATGGTTGCGGCCGTCCGCGCGGCCTACGCGGAGCTTGCCAGGTACAAGCAGGAAGTTAGACAAAAGGGAGAAGAGGCGCTGGATTATATTGCGGCGCACGGGATTAAAGGGATTGTCCTGACCGGCCGGCCCTATCACATTGACCCTGAAATCAATCATGGCATCCCAGAGATGATTCAGAGTTTTGGCTTTGCCGTCTTATCAGAAGAATCGATCGCGCATCTGGCGAAAGTGGAAAGGCCGCTACGGGTAGTTGATCAATGGGTTTATCATTCCCGGCTTTACGCAGCCGCAAGTTTTATCGCAACTCAAAAAGATCTTGAGCTTGTGCAACTTAATTCCTTTGGCTGCGGCATTGATGCGATCAGCACTGACCAGGTGAAAGAAATTCTTGACCGCTACGGGAAAATCTACACGGCCTTAAAAATTGATGAAATCAACAATCTAGGTGCGGCCAGAATTCGCATCCGC
>DATAMA010000014.1:0-3267 GCA_036260765.1 Desulfobacteria bacterium
GATAAGTATTAAAAGCGACCAGTGTCCCCAACGTCAGCCTGCCCCAAGCCACCCAAGTACCGCCAACGCCCAGAACAATTGCCGCCACCAGGCCAATCAACAAATTAATCAGCGGGAAATAGAAGGCGAAAATCTTAGAAGAGGCTACATTGCGGACAAGGTTTTCCTGATTGTGCCGATTAAAGCGGAGAACTTCAGCTTGCTCCTGGCCAAATGCTGTGACAACGCGAATGCCGGAAATATTCTCCTGCAAAAAGCTTGTTAACCGCGCCACTTGAGCCTGAAGTGCCCGATAGGCAGGTTTAACCTTGTGACCGAAAGAACGGACGACGGCAAATACAAACGGAAAGACTGCTATCACCGTCAGGGTTAACGGCCAACTAAACGAAAACAGTACGGCAATAATCGCAATTAACGTAAGGATATTAGCGGCAAAGTTTACTGCCCCATACCCCAATACCATCCGCAGCGTCTCCACGTCTGCGGTCAGACGCGACATCAGCTCTCCTGTTTGAATCTGGTCATAGTAAGCGAAGGATAGATGCTGCAAGTGATCATATAGACTATTGCGCAGGTCATAGACTACAGACTGGGCCAAAGACTCCGTACAATACGTCTTGGTTAATGCAAAAACGCCTCTCAATAGAGCAACAACGATGATGAACACTACGTACTGATTGATTTGCCGTAGATCACCAGTTGCTAAAGGTCCATCAATTATTTGTTTGACGATATAGGGTACCGCCAGGCTTAACCCGGTTCCGGCTAAAAGGGAAAAGAGGGCTGTTAGCCCTCGTAACCAGTATTTTGGCACAAATTTAAATAACCTAAGTAAAGAGCCCATGGCCCGACCCCCAGGTTCAAACTAAGCCAGGGAAACCGTGCTGCCGTAAGACCTCATAGGCCATTATGGCAACAGCATTAGACAGATTTAAAGAACGGGTGTCCCCCCGCATCGGCAAGCGCAGGCACCGTTCCGGATAAGCGTTTAATATCTCCGGCGCGAGGCCTCTCGTTTCTCGGCCAAAGACCAAAAAACTGTTATCCGGATAGGTCACTTGATGGTAATGCTTACCACCCTTTGTCGTAGCGAGAAATAGTTCGGCATCCTGGTGCTCGGAGACAAAATCGGCCCAGCCATCATAATAATGAATATCTAATAGATGCCAATAGTCCAGCCCGGCACGCTTTAGGTGTTTGTCATCCAGGGCAAAGCCCAACGGTTTAACCAGATGCAGCGAAGCTCCGGTTACCGCACACAAGCGCGCAACATTACCGGTATTAGGCGGGATCTCCGGTTCAACCAAAACAATATTTAACTGCAAAATTAGTGCACTCCCAGCTTAAACGATCGTTTATTTTACTTTGATTGTTACTGTTTTAATTGTAACATTTTGTAGTGGCGAGCTCACCTCTCCGCTCGCACTTGGCCCTACCTTGACACTGGCAATGCTCTGAACAACATTCATTCCGCCGGTAACTTCACCGAACACCGTGTAGTTAGGGGTTTGATTAAGGTTCTTGACCTGGTCGCCGGAACCGATAAAGAACTGGCTGCCATTGGTGTTTGGCCCTGCATTGGCCATTGCTACGATTCCCTGCGCATATTGGTGCTGCGGGGGAAGCTCATCCGCAAACGTATAACCGGGTCCGCCTGTGCCATCCCCGTTTGGATCACCTGTCTGAATCATGAAGTCTTTGATCACTCGATGAAATTTCAGGCCGTCGTAAAAATGGTTTTTGGCCAGGAATACAAAGTTATTCACTGTCTTTGGCGTCTCATTCGCAAACAGTTTAATCCGGATATCTCCCATATTAGTTGCTATAATTGCATCGTACTGTTTTTTCGGATCAATAGCCATTGCCGGGGGAGCAGAATATGTTTTCCCCTGTTGCCCAACTTGCGCCGATTGCTGGACTTGGCCTTGATTTGACGGCTGATTTGCCGGCTGATTTGATGGCTGATTGGCAGTGCCGGGCGTCTTTGCACTGCAGCCGGCCAACAGGGCCACGGCTAATATAACTGTTAATCCACGCAAAAGTTTTTTGTGCATAATCCTAACGTACCCCCAATAATGAATTTGCTTTAATCGAGATTTAGCTGCCATTTAATAGTATTCTGTATAATCTCTATATTTCCTCGTTGAATTAAGATCGATTCCAGGCTTTTAGACAATTGGCAGATGACAATTAAAGGATTTTTTATTTGCGAAGCGAATAACTATATAATAGGTATGGTATAAAGAAGGAGGGGCTAACATGAATCTGGAAACAAACGACAAACAGTTGATTAAAGATTTTAAATCACAGGGCGAAAACTTTTCGATCGGCATTAGAGATATTGCCGGTATTTCATTTGTAATCGGAATCCTCTTGTCAATTGCCGCCTATCAGTTGAACTGGATTGAAAATGTAGTTACCGGCGCAATTGCCCTGATTTTCCTGGTATTTACCATCATCTTTTTAATTGCCTATCCACTCGCAGATATCTTTGACCGCAATGGTGTTTCCGCCGGTCACTTGTGGGGAAAATACCACGTTGGCAAATAATTAGTTTCACATCTAGGTAGAAATGTCAAACATCAGTTAGAAAAATGTTTAGAGGCCTGACGTTTATCGTCAGGCTTTTTCTTTTCTTGACGGGCAAGTGTGTTCATTCAAAAGACATTCTGTAAATATTTTGTATACATCTTTCGAAAGTGTGGAGATTTTGCCTGGATTTTGATACATTTATCTTCATATAAAGGAGGAATCGACGTGGCCAAGAATTTAACGGAAAAGATCCTTGCCGCCCATTTGGTTGAAGGGCAGCTCATCCCCGGCGAGGAGATAGCGATAAAAATCGACCAAACTTTAACCCAAGATGCTACAGGTACACTCGCTTACCTGCAGTTTGAGGCAATGGGAATCCCCCAGGTAAAAACTCAGCTTTCCGTAAGCTATGTCGACCACAATACCTTGCAGACCGGTTTTGAAAATGCCGATGATCATTTGTTTTTACAAACAGTAGCCGCTAAACATGGCATTTATTTTTCTCGCCCCGGCAACGGCATTTGTCACCAGGTTCACCTGGAGCGCTTCGGTAAACCAGGCCTCACGCTGCTGGGTTCCGATAGCCATACCCCTACCGGCGGCGGAATTGGGATGCTCGCCATCGGCGCCGGCGGCCTGGATGTCGCCGTAGCCATGGGTGGCGGAGCTTTTTATCTGACGACACCCAAGGTAGTCAATGTCCAGTTGAGCGGTACACTGCAACCTTGGGTCTCC
>DATAMA010000015.1:0-6945 GCA_036260765.1 Desulfobacteria bacterium
GGAATACAGCCCACCTGTTTGAAGAAAATCCTCAGTTTTTCCGGACTTACCCGGAGATGGTAAGCGGAGTGGCTCACGAGTTTTTCACCGTTGATGAGATCCCGAAGAAGGATAAACAAAAGACAATGTGGCAGACGTTAACGGGAAAACGCTCAAAGGGTGAAATTATCCGTGACTTGTACAAACTCTGGCGGGCCATGGGTTAAGTAGACAAGCAGAATATGCTAGTTGTGATGCAGGGGGTAGTGAAATGAAGCTCGACGACAAGCTGTTCTTAATCAGGTACAACACCGATAAGCATTCGCACCTGGTAATTGCCGATGATGATGTCTGTTTGAAACAATGCAAACATAAACCCTGTACTTTCATTTGTCCGGCGAGAGTTTACAAGTGGGATGAAGATGAGGAGTCGATTCAGGTTTATTATGAAGGATGTGTCGAATGCGGCGCCTGCCGGATCGGATGCCCCTACAGCAATATTAAATGGGGTTATCCGCGCGGCGGCCACGGCGTTGCCTATAAATTCGGCTAAAGAAGGTGTTTGCTTGAAGCCATTTTCCAATCGTACGATTGCGGTAGCCGTAGCCCTATTTTTCGTATTAAATATTTTTGACGCAGTGGCTACGCTTTGGGGGTTGAAACTTAATTTAATCATTGAAATTAATCCGCTGATGGAACGGTTAATTGAACTGACGCCACTTGCTTTTTTACTAGTGAAAGTTCTGGTGCCACTGGGGCTGGCAGTATATTGCTACCTTTTCTATCAAAATCACCGTAAGGTTGTGACTATGGCTCTTGGCTTATCACTTCTGGTATATACGCTTGTGGCCTTGCTTCATGCCTATTGGCTGGCCCAATATACTTTTGGCAGAGTAGGCGGAAATTAAGTGGGCGATTAAGAGAAGCCTTTGTTCCGATTCTTTTGACAGCGAAAACTGCCTAGGCTAAAATGAGTTTGGTGATTTGTATGGATATGTATAATTTGCACTCCCTATTAAATGATGTGAAAAAAGGCAGTGTAACTGTTGAAGAGGCTGTCAGCAGGCTAAAAGATTTGCCCTATGAGGATTTGGGCTTTGCAAAACTTGATCATCACCGCGGCTTGCGTTCGGGGCATTCCGAAGTGGTTTTTTGTCAAGGAAAGACGGTTGAACAGGTAGTACGCATTGTTGAACGACTTGCCAGGCAGGATAGCAATATCCTGGCAACACGGCTAAACTCGGGTCAAGCCGCGGCGCTGCTGGACCGGTTTCCCGAGGCTCAATATAACGAATTGGCACGCACCATGGTAGTGAATCCGAGAAAAATAGCTGAATATAGCGGTAAAGTATTGATCATGAGTGCGGGGACTGCCGACTTGCCGGTTGCCGAAGAGGCGGCAGTAACGGCGGAAGTAATGGGCAATAACGTTGAACGCCTTTTTGATATCGGCGTCGCTGGGATTCACCGGCTCCTGGAAAACAGAGAAAAGTTGTACCAGGCCGATGTGATCATTGTTGTCGCAGGGATGGAAGGGGCGCTCGCCAGTGTTGTCGGTGGCATGGTGGATATCCCGGTTATTGCCGTCCCAACCAGTATTGGCTATGGTGCCAGTTTTGGTGGT
Source organism: Desulfobacteria bacterium (assembly GCA_036260765.1). Lineage (GTDB taxonomy): Bacteria > Bacillota > Desulfitobacteriia > Desulfitobacteriales > JAJXUE01 > DATAMA01. Next base: position 1,604 of record DATAMA010000015.1, read on the forward strand.
TTAGCCGCGTTGCTGGCCATGTTAAACAGTTGTGCTTCCGGCATCGGTGTGGTCAATATTGACAATGGTTTTGGTGCCGGAGCCTTGGCAGCGGCAATCACCAGAGGAAGAATGGGACAAAAACGTTAATAAAAAACGGACAAATTGTTAACTTAAGGGATAAAACGCATCAATCCAAGGGGAAAATTACTACTTTGTCCCTAAAAAGTAGCGGCTGAATTAAAGCTGCTACTTTTTTTGGTTAGAATACCAAATTTTCTCGCGTACAGGCACAGGATATCTACATTTCCATATCTTGTTATTAGAAAAAGCATTGGTTCCTTTCAACATACCAAAGGAGGAATGAATAAATGTATTTTGGCAGACCTAGATTACCGATGGAAGCACCTGGACCCGCAATGCCGGGAGCACCTGTTGGTCCATTTCCACCTGGTGCACCCGGCGCAGTACCGCCGGTAGTTCCGACAGTAGGACCGGGCGGGCTTGTAACTCTTGACATGGGAGGGCCTGATATTAATCTCGTTCCGACCGGCGCCGCAGCGGCAGAAGCCGGCTATGAAGCGTATCACCGTTACCATGTGGTATTAAGAGGCGAAACTTTGTGGAGCATTTCCCGCAAGTACAACATTTCCATGCAGGCATTGATTCAAGTCAATAACCTCCGTTATCCAGACGTAATTTATCCTGGACAACGCTTAATAATCCCTGATGGATTACACTATCAGTTCTAGGTCCGGTCTTTTGCCACCATGTTACAACGGAACCCCATGATTTAGTTCCCGAATTTCCGCAGCTATCCCGTGAATCTCATTGATAACAATAGAAAACACCGGGCCCCGACCCCAGCGGGGCTCGGTGTTTAATCAGGAGGTGTGAACATGACATATCCTTTCGGCGTATATGGTGATCCAGGCTTAATGCCGGGCATAGTTCCAGGTTTACGTGCCCCGGTTGTCCATTTTGTCAGACGCGGTGAAACCCTTAGTATTATTGCGCGGAAATATGGAACTACTGTTCATGCGATAATGGCGGCAAATAACCTGCGTAACCCGCATGTGATTTATCCCGGTCAACGGTTAATAATTCCGTAAGCGCGGACACCGGCGATTCTGAGTGTTACGGGGTGTTAAAGCCGGCTGCTTGTTGACAGCCGGCTTTGGATTTACTTATTATTCGCTATTCGATAGTAAGCAGTGGCTCCGGACTGGTTATCCGGAAAAAGTGTTAGTTGGATGCCGACTTCTGGCTGCGGTTCAGTGGTATGCGGCAGATTATCCTCACGCTTCGAGCGGCCGTTAGCAACCAGATGAGAACTGATTGCTCCGAGGCACGTTAGGCTAAGGCATATTCGCAGAAAGATGCCGAGATACGGAATTTGACCTGCGACTGTGAGCAGGAGAGTACCAACCACAGTTTCAACCAAAATCCGGGCATTTCGACTCATCCCGGGGAGATGCAGGCGTTTGGCACAAATCGGCAAGATCCAGCGCCCCAGGGCAGTACCGCAGAGCACAGCGCCGAATTGAAACAACAGGCTGCAGATGCCCAAGTAGGCGCTAAGCATAGCTAATGCGGCCAAGCCGGTTAGTTTAAATAGCAGCAACATGCTCAAAAAGAGCGGTACAAGGCTGATTAGTAATAAACCGAGAAAGAATTTATGGGTTAGTCTATTGCTGAGTTGCTGCGCTGTCGTTTCCGCATAGCGGGGAAAAAGGCCGACAAAAAACACGGCCAGAAGCGGCAAGCCGATAACGGCAAATAAGAAACGTTGTCTAGCCTGTACTTGTTCACTAAGCGCAGGTTTATAGACCGGAGGAGTTTTAAATTCCGCACCGTTGTAAATATGAGCCGGGTTACGACCGTAGTAGGTAACCGGTCCGGAAAATTTCGCACTCGGTAGAATTTTAAGTGTATTGGCATAAATTACGGTATCTTTTGCGATCTCGCCGCGCACGGTTACATTGTCACCGCGGACAATTAGTTTCCCGCCGATTTTACCGTCTATATCCAGGTCTGATCCTGCTATAGACAGGTTTCCTTTTACTGCGGATTCACTGCTCAGCTCGACTTTCAAGCCCAGCAAGGATAGGTTTCTGTCTGTAGTTCCTTCCAGAATAATGCGTCGTCCGATGATTCGCCCACTGCCCTGAATCTTGCCGGTATGATGAACATAGTCACCAACTGCAAGAAAGTCCCCGGTGACGCGACTTTCATTGCGGACGGTATCACCGCCAACGATAACATCTCCATGAACGTCAGCCCCGATAATCACACGATTGTCAAGTCTCACCAAATCTGAGGCTAATGGTTTTTCTTTCGGATAAACCGACGTACCCCAATGTCTAAGTACTACGATCGGGGAGAAGTATAGAAGAAGAATCACGAGACCAATAACTAGGTATTTGCGCTTCACGACTTACCCCCTGACCAAATAATTGCTTGATATAAGGTATATGTAAAAATGTTTATTCTTCATTCACAATACATTTCCTGCCAAAGAAGTCTATTTTAGGGAAATAATATCTTCTGAAATTTTTAGCTAACACTATTGCCAAAAAATACAGTAGTTTTGTCTAATAAGTTTTCGCTATCCAGTAAAAAATAGTGATGACTCGCAATGGTGTCAGCAAGGTGGACTTGCCTTTAGGCAAGTTCCCATCGATAGTTGCACCACTGCGGGTCATTTTGTTTGGTCATTCAGTCATGCGGCAAGCAGTGTTGTAAACCGCTTCAAGAAATTCACTTACTTCTTCTTTAGTCGGAATATGTTGGTCTGTGTGGGTTAATTCTTTAGTAACTGTTGCAAATGCATTCAGCCAGGCAACGGTGATCCGTGTGGCAATTTCCAGGTTACTGCGCATTGCCTCTCCTCCTTCGCGCTATCTTATGCAAAAGTAAGAATTGTCGTGAAGGAACTTTTTCAGACTCATTCTCCACTGGAAACATGATATAATTAACTCGATAATATTTATGGTCGGGGTTGAGACATTGCGTGAAAAGAAAACGCCGCGTAGATCGGATTAAACTACTCAGACTGTTTGCGGTTGTTGCCTTTATTTTGATCTTAGGCAGGACAAGCTGGTTACAAGCGGTTGCTGCAGATGATTTAAGCAAAAAGGCTGTCGCCAGCAGAACATTAAACAGCGGGATTCAACCAAGGCGGGGCACTATTACCGACTCCCTTGGAAAAGTTCTGGCAATCAGTATTGATAGTAAGACAGTTTATATTGAACCGGATAACTACCGATCAGGGATTAAAAAGTTAAACACCGATGCTCAGGCCCAATTAAAAAAACTGGCGGATATCCTGCAAATTCCCTTCGCCGATTTAGACCGAAAAGTTAACTCGGCAGCGCAATGGGTATCGTTGGCACGACAGGTAGACCCGGACAAAGTGAATCAGATTAAAGCTTTGAAGATACCCGGCATTGGCTTTGAAGATGACAGTAAACGGGTTTACCCGATGGGGAACCTGTTGGCCTCTGTCTTGGGTGAAACAGGTGTTGACGGTCATGGGGTAGAGGGACTTGAACTGAGTTATGATAAAGAGCTGTTTGGCAAAGAAGGTTACCTGTCCGAAGAGACGGATGCGCGTGACCGGGGGCTGCTCGGCGGCGTTCATTCCTATAACCCGCCCCAAGACGGTGACAATGCTCAATTGACAATTAATACCAACATCCAGTATATTGTTGAACAGCAGTTGGATGAAATAATGAGTTCAGTAAAACCCAAAAGTGCAACCATTTTAGTTATGGACCCCAATAACGGTAAGGTTTTAGCGATGGGAAACAGGCCTTCGTACGACCCGAATGACTTTCAAAAGTTTTCGGAAGCGGATCGGCGGAATTTGGCGGTCAGCATGCAGTATGAGCCTGGGTCCACGTTCAAGACAATTACCGCCTCCGCTGCCCTGGAGGAGGGAACTTCAAGTCCCGATAAAGAGTATTACGACCCGGGTTACCTATACATCGACGGGATGAAAATCGGTAACTGGGACACCGGTGACACTGCGCCACACGGGTCCATCACCTTAACCCGCGGGATGGAGTTGTCCGCAAATGTAGTATTTGGTCAGGTAGGACTGGAAATGCCTCGATCTACCTTTTTTAAATACGTTCGCGGCTTTGGCTTTGGCCAGCCAACGGGAATCGATTTGCCCGGCGAGGCCGCAGGGGAGTTGCTTCCGGAACAATCGACAGGCAGGTTTGAGCAGGCGACAATGTCGTTTGGCCAGGCTAATGCGGCTACACCGTTACAGATGCTCACCGCAATAAGTGCCGTAGCTAATGGGGGGACATTGTATAAGCCTTACGTCGTGGATAGGGTGACTAATCAGAATGGTAATCTAGTTGAACAAAACAAACCCACCGCCGTACGTCAGGTAATTTCCCAGAGCACGTCAATTCAGATGCGGCAAATGCTGGAGGATGTGGTCAATCATGGTACCGCTCCGGAAGGTAAGGTACAAGGCTACACAGTTGCCGGTAAAACCGGTACAGCGCAAAAAGTTGACGCCACCGGCCATTATTCCACCAAGGACTTTATTGCTTCGTTCGCCGGTTTTGCCCCGGCAATGAACCCTAAAGTAGCCATACTTGTGATTATCGACTCACCGAGCGTTGGAGAATTCCACCAGGGCGGTATTTTAGCAGGGCCGCGGTTCGCTGCCATTATGAGCAAAACTTTGATGTATTTGAATATTCCGCCTGATGCTCCGGTAGATTCCGGCTCAAATTCCCTTGTGAATTTGGCCCCGACGGCAAAGACTCAGCCGAAACCGGTTATCCCGGAACGTACCCCGCAACCGGGCGAGGGGGTTGTACCGGATGTTTCCGGTGAAACGATGAGCGAGGCCGGTGAGCGGCTTAGTAAGCAGGGATTCCGGATGAATTTTACGGGCTATGGGTTGGCTGCAGAGCAGGACTTTCCGCCAGGAAAGGTACTGCCGGTGGGAACAGTTATCTCTGTACGATTTTCACCGTAGTTGGTGAGGAGCGATGCTTAGAAGACGGCAAAAGCGTCTGAACTGGGGAGTTTACCCGGTTTAGACGCTTTTTTTGTGCATATATTTCTTTGGGTAGGGCCGGTAAAGTTTCTTCCACGCCGTTACGCAACTTTCGTCTGTAGGTACCTTGGGTGCCGAGCCCGCATGGAGAGAGTGCTTTACTTAGTCCGACGGCTATTAGAGCCGGATGCGTGTACCTACGCCGCCTTTCGCCGCATTCGTGCTGCACGGCGTTCCAGAAAATTTATCGGCCTAGTTTGCAGTCACTGTAAGGGTTTAGCAGTGTTTCTTCCACGCCGTTACGCAACTTTCATCTGTAGGTACCTTTAGTGCCGAG
>DATAMA010000022.1:0-3155 GCA_036260765.1 Desulfobacteria bacterium
CCATATTAACACCTAAATATTTTACCATAAGGCAATTTGAAAGGCAATAAATAAATAAATTAATTAATAATTTTTCTATTCACCCTGGCTGAACCACGGCTCGCCCAACAAGCGGTCCAGAATTATGGCTACGGCACTGCGCACAGACAGATGGTTATAATCCCCCGGTCCATAAATCGGCGCCAAAATATAGTCGGCCTGTTCCATAACCTCTTTAATTATCCCCCAACCAGTACCAAACAGCACGAAAAATGGCCTGTCTTCAGAGGATATCCGCTCACGTAAATATCTATAGCTGACCGTGTTGGGATAAGTTCGTGCATCCGTGGTGATCACGTATGGCCTAACGCCCCACTCTTGTTCAACTTCTGCCAACGCCTCTTGCAAATCGTTAACCAACTTAAGCACTTGAAACGCTTGATTACGATCCGGATTATAGCCGGCGCCAAACCCCGTTGTCCAATACCCCAGGATTCTCTTGGCCAGCTGTTGTTGAGCCTCTACTGGATGGATAACATAATAACGGTTCACTCCGTAAGTACTGGCGCTGCGGGCAATATCGTGCAAATCGAGGTTGGTAATCGAAGTAGTAATGACATCCATATTTTTATTGTAAATTGGGGAGTGGAGCAAACCAATATACACATTTTTTCTTGTCAATTTGTATCCCTCCGACGCCGTTTCCGCCTTTTCTCATTTAGAGGCGGCTCAAATGCAAGCCATAAGGGGCTAAGCGCCTTAATTCTTTCATCTTCACCCATTAGTTCTCGGAGCAAAGAAAAATCGTTCGCCTCCAAGCCGGAGGGACTAAAGATATCTGGCCGGTTCACCAGTGTCCTTCGCAATGCTTCCTTACGTCTCCATGCCGCCACTTGCGCATGATTCCCGGAAAGCAGTACGGCCGGAACCTCCATCCCTTCAAACACGGGGGGACGTGTATACTGAGGGTATTCCAGCAAATTTTGGGCAAACGAATCATCCACCGCCGACATCTCTTCGCCCAATACTCCCGGAATTAACCTGGCCACCGCATCAATTACAACCATCGAGGCCAGCTCACCGCCCGTAAGCACATAATCACCGATTGACAACTCCATGTCAGCCAGCCCGCGGATTCGTTCATCGAAGCCCTCGTAATGGCCGCAGATAAACACAAGTTCCTGCTCTGTAGCTAACTCACGGGCAATTTTTTGGTTAAACACCTTGCCCTGCGGGGTCAGCATGATTATTTTTGGTTTTTCTGTTAGCGGCAAATCCCGTAACGCTGCGTACAGCGGCTCAGGTTTTAAGACCATCCCCGCTCCACCGCCATAGGGATAATCGTCGACATTCTTATGTTTGCTAAAAGCATAATCCCGATAGTTTACCACATTGAATTCGAGCACGCGGTTTTGTTGGGCCCGCTTTAAAATACTTTCGTCCAGAGGTTTAAACATTTCCGGGAAAAGCGTGAGAATATGTACTTTCACCAACAATCTTCACCATTAACCCAATCTCCCGGACTCCTTGACAAATTTCCCGGGAATAGGGGAATTTACACTTTTAATCAGTCAATAGACCCGGCAATGGATTGACAACCATCTTGCGCCGGGCGAAATCAACTTCGACTACGACGCTTTTTAGGGCCGGAATCAGAACTTCTTTTCCCTGTGGATTTTTCACCACATATACATCATTCGCGCCGGTTTGCAGGACATCGGCGACGAGGCCCAGTTCTTCCCCGCTAAGCGTACTCACTTGTAACCCAATTAGATCAAAAATATAAAAACTACCCTCTGGCAAAACCGGAAGGTCCTCTTTTTCGATTTCTATTGTCCAGTTTCTGACAGCCTCCGCCTGGTCTGCCGTTTGCAATTCACGTGCTGCAAGAATTAACCCGTTGCGTTGCTGTCGGGCCCCAGTAATATGGATTTTCCGCAGTGTTTCGCCGTGAACGATCCAGACTTCGGTTAATTGACGGAAACGTTCCGGGTTATCCGTCCAGGGAAAGACCTTAATTTCCCCTTTAATCCCATGTGGCGAGACAATTTTACCAATTGCGATTCTCTCAACCATTTAAGTTCATCACCACAAATTTCATTCCAATTATTTGCATGCCATGCGCCAGTTATACCTAAGGCTTAGTTTAAGTATAACCGGCAAGTCTGGCACTAAATAAACAAATGACTAATTTAAGCCTGACACTAGATGCAATTGGAAAAAGGGCTGATGGTTAAGCCCTTTTTATTGGTCAATATCAACGTTTACCCGGCGTCCGTCTTTGACAGCCGCCGCTTTGACTACGGTCCTAATCGCTTTAGCGATTTTTCCCTGCTTACCGATTACTTTTCCCATATCCTCGGGTGCAACCCTAAGCGAGATATCGACATTACGTTCACCCTCAGTCTGGGTAACTGTAACCTGGTCTGGGTTGTCCACTAAAGCCTTAGCGAGAATTTCGACGAGCTCTCGCATCCACTCACCCCCAACCGGGACTACTCAGCTTCGTTGGTTTTGGCTTTTGCCAAAATACCTGTTTTGTTCAACAACGCACGCACGGTATCAGAAGTTTGAGCGCCTTCTTTTATCCACTTTAGAGCTTTCTCTTCGTCGATTTTCAATACGACAGGCTCTTTAGTCGGGTCGTAGTAACCGAGTTCTTCAATAAAGCGTCCATCCCGTGGGGAACGGCTATCGGCTACAACTAAACGGTAAAAAGGGTTTTTTTTCGCCCCAATCCGCCGTAAACGAATCTTTGTCGCCATGGATCATGTCACCTCCTTACACTGCTGTCAACTTAACCTAGAATGGCAAGCGAAAGCCGCCTTTTTTCTTTCCTTTTTTCATTAAGCGATTGGAACCAGTTAACTGTTTCATCATCTTTCTGGTTTCTTCAAACTGTTTAAGCAAGCGGCTTACGTCGCTGACATTAACGCCACTGCCTTTGGCAATTCGTTTTTTCCGACTGTCTTTAATTATTGCCGGATTGCGCCGTTCCTGCGATGTCATCGATTTAATAATCGCTTCCACGCGGGAAAATTGTTTTTCATCGATCTGCAAATTCTTTAACTGTTTATTGCCACCGATACCAGGGAGCATTTCCAGGATCGAACTAAGCGGTCCCATTGACTTAAGCTGCTGCAGCTGCTCGAGGAAATCTTCCAGGGTCAATTCCT
>DATAMA010000036.1:0-4161 GCA_036260765.1 Desulfobacteria bacterium
AAAAGTAAAGAAAATAATAATTACGAGCCCCGAGACCAGGCGCAAAATATGGCTGTCGTCTGCGAAGCGATTGCCCAGAAACTCAGGAATGGTAATGGAGTCTCCGGCAATTTCGGTATAAGTACGTAGCCGCGGTGCGACAAAAAGCCAGTTGGCGTAGGCGCCGAGTGACAACCCAATTACAATCCAGCTGGCGCTGAGGCCCTGAACAAACATCGCCCCCGGCAGGCCAAGCATCAGCCAGCCGCTCATATCTGACGCGCCGGCGCTCAGTGCGGTAACAGCTGGACTCAGTGTTCGTCCGCCCAACATATACTGCGATAAATTTGAGGTACGCCTGTAGGAGTAATAACCGATCAGTAACATACCCACGAAATAAATTATAATAGAAGTTAAGATCAAGTTAGCCAATACCTTTCATAATGTAATATTTATCATAAAATTGATTTCAGTTCATAGTCCGTCCACAGTCACGCAGATCATAACCGCCGAGGGCCAGAACCCGCTGTTTAAAAGCTGCTGACTCCAGAACTGCCAACAATGCCTGAACATGAGGCTGATTCAGATATTCCTGCAAGATACAAAGGTCATAACGTTCTTCCGCTACCGGGATAAATTCCAGGCCAAGCGCCCTGGCAGCAGACAACACACCAAGCCCGCAATCGGCAGCCCCGCTGGCGACCGCTACCGCAACCGCCATATGGGTAAATTCTTCCCGGGCATAGCCTTGAATCCGGTCAGGATTCAGCCCCTCTTGCTTAAGCTTCTGATCCAGCAGCAACCTAGTACCTGATCCCGCCTGACGATTGATAAATTGCAAATCAGGCCGGGTTAAATCCCGCAAGTCCCTGATGCATTTGGGATTACCCGCGCGAACCATTAAGCCCTGGCTGCGGTAGGACAGGTTAATCAACTTTACCGGTATTCCCGGCAGCAACTTTGCCAGATAGGCAAGATTATATTCGCCGGTCTGTTCGTCCAGCAGGTGAATCCCGGCCAGATGCGCTTCCCCCCTGCGTAAAGCCAGTAACCCGCCTAAACTGCCGACATGCGCAGAGGAAAGATAGTAATTCGGATGAACACTGTGCAGCACATCCCCCAGGATATCCAGCGCTTGATCATGACTGCCGATAACAACAATGGTGCGCAGGATTTCCCGTAACGGACGCAGCAACTCCACGTTCACCGGATGTCCGGCATGAAAACCTTCTGACTGCCGACAGACCTGAATTACCCCGTCGGCCTGAACCAATGTCGTCACTAGGCCGGCCCCGCGTGCCAAAGGAGTCGCCATCAGTCGTTCACCCACTTGGCCCAATTTCACCCGGACAAACTCATCGACACCAAGTGGCGATACTAATTTGCGGGTTAGCGTCGCCGTAACTTGTTCGGAGGCTTTTGTGGTTCCCAGCATTGCTTCAAGTACCGGGACGGCAAACAATTCAAAGGTCAACGCTGCCGAACCGGGATAGCCCGGCAAGCCAATCACCGGTTTATCTTCAATCATCCCCAGAATTACCGGTTTGCCTGGTTTAATCGCTACCCCATGGGCAAAGACCTGGCCTAACTCACCAATTACCTTGGCGGTAAAATCTTCCCGTCCGGCGGAAGAACCGGCGTTAACAATGACAAAATCAGTCTCAGCAGCGGCCTTAGCAATTGTCCTTTTAAGCAGATGGTAATCATCGGTCACAATCGGAAAACGAACGGCTTCACCGCCAATTTCCTCAACCATGGCACCCAACATGCGCGAATTGAATTCGATTATGTCCCCGCGTTCCAACGGCTCGGTGCCAGGCTCTACCAATTCCGTACCGGTCGGTAAAATTGCCACTTTGGGCTTAGCCCGTACGCTGATTTCGGTCAATCCGGCCGTAAATAAGGCACCAAGGTCAAAAGGACGGATTTTGTGGTTAGCGGGAAGCACCATCTCCGTAGCGACCAAATCTTCACCCATGACCCGAACATGTTGCCAGGGTACCGCACCAAGGGTAATCTCAATTAATTCCTCGGCAGGAAAGCTCACATCTTCAATACGAATTACCGCATCGAAGCCCACGGGTAACGGGTCACCGGTATCCACCACTACGGCGTCGATACCCAACTTTAACCGCAGCGGCGTCGCTTCAGAAGCCTGAAAGGTATCGCACGCCCGTACGGCAAAGCCGTCCATGGCAGATGCATGATAATGCGGTGAACTAATTCTGGCCCGGACCGCGGTATCCGTAATTCTGCCAACCGCAGCGCTAACCGCAACCGGTTCTGCTTTTGGGCACAATGCTCCGGCATCGGCCAGCTTGTTCAGGTAATTCTGCTTGGTCTGCTCAAGGGGAGCATTGTCAAGAAAAACCTGATTAATCAAACCTTCTCACTCCGAACATAGTAATTAATTTTGCTTAAGACCTTGGCAGCAGGCTTAGCTGCCTACAATTTAGCGACCATTACCGGCGAACCACCGTTTAATCCTTCCTTGGCCAACGGTATCCGTACCAGCCCATCAGCTTCTGTCAGGGTGGAAATCAAGCCTGACTTACCCAAGACAGGTACGGCAATGAGCCGTTCTCCCTTTCCCGTTAACTTAACGCGTAGGTAATCTTCCCGTCCTGGCCCGGACGCCAGGCTTTGGCTTAGTTCCGCCTTGACCGGGAAATCGGCATTTTCTGCTGCCCACCGGTAAGAACCCCATTCGAGCAGCGGCGTCACTAAAGCCCGGAATACAACCAGGGCAGAAGCGGGGTGCCCGGGTAAGCCGAATACCGGTGTTGTCCCTACGAACGCGCCTATGGTTGGTTTGCCCGGTTTGATCGCCAGCCCGTGAAAAATAATTCCCGGAGTGCTCGCCGCTAAAACTGCAGCGGTCATATCCCGCGTACCAACCGAGCTGCCGCCCGATAACAACACGAGATCGTTCTCCTCTACAGCGCGCGCCAGGACCTTTGTCAACTCATCGGCATCATCCTTTACAATTCCATAGCAACTGGGGGTCCCCCCCGTTTTGGACCACCTGAGCCGCCAAGGTATAGGTATTAATATCGCGAATTTGCCCGGGGGCCGGTACCTCTTCCGGCCTAACTATTTCATCCCCGGTAGAGATAATCCCAACCTTCGCTTTTTTCACCACTTGGATTTTGGTCAAGCCAAGGGCGGCTAACAGACCTATTTCTGCCGGTCTCAGCCGTATGCCCTTGCGCAGCAACAGAGCACCTTTAGCACAATCCTCGCCGCGATTGATCAGGTTTTGGCCCACCGTTACCGGGTGGTTAACGGTGATCAGCTGAGCGCCTACTTGTTCAGTATACTCAACCATCACTACGGCATCCGCTCCCCGCGGGAGCATCCCCCCGGTAGGCACCCAGGCCGTTAAGCCAGGGCCGATTTCCAGCACAGCCTGTTTGCCCATTTCGATTTCGCCCGTTACATTCAGGAAACCGGGCATATTTTCGCTGACCCCAAAGGTATCTTTGGCTCTCACTGCATACCCGTCGACTGTGGAACGAGTAAATGGCGGCAGATCTTCCGGGGCAAAAACATCTTCAGCAAGCCGGCGATTGAGCGCCTCAAGCAGTACTACTTGTTCCACCCCGGCAAAAAGTTCCGCCATCTTGTCGGTAATCAAACTTTGCGCCTCTTGTACCGTGACCACGGAGAATAAATCCTTCACCCTGTTCACCTCGCACTAGCCAGCCTGTACTAAAAAGCAAAGACAGACTGCGGTAACCCGAAGACCAGTGTCTTAAGTTCGTCAGCCGTCATAATCTTGGAAATATTGATATTAATTCACTAAGAATTAAATTTTTCCTGCCTATAGCTGGAATCTTTGTGCAAGCCGCTGCACCTAAGCTGTCACCTGGTATAGGCCTCTTTTAGTATTGACAGGCACGCTAATAATCACTCATTCGGGCGAGCGCATGGGGGCTAAGACAAAAAAATGCACGTCAACACAAAGTTGGCGTGCATTTTAACCCAGATAGTTAGGACAGCTTAATTATTTCTTTGTAAAAACCAGTCGACAGCACTGATCGCCAGCGCCAATTCTCTTCTGGATCTCCAATTTAAATGCCGGAAACATGCTGACCACCCCTCGGTCGCCATCAACGGCCCAGTCGCACAATTTGTCTATTTCCTGCGGTGAACAGGATGAAGGACTTATTCTCCGTAGTC
>DATAMA010000043.1:0-8356 GCA_036260765.1 Desulfobacteria bacterium
ACGGCACTCTATGGTCTCGGCGACAAGGTCAAGACCATTGGATTTGTCGCTGGCCTAGGCGGTGAGATGATCACCCATGAAGAATTCTATAAAATGTTCCAGAAATTAAAGGAAGTAGCCAAAACAGGCAAGGCGGATCAGGAAAAGTTCTGGCTGCCCTTTGAACTGTAGACTTGAAAGGAGGGAATCCAGTGTTAGAGGAAATTAAATCACTTAAAAAGGCACCTGTAGAGGAATACTACGTTCCCGGGCACCGGACCTGTGCCGGGTGCGGACCGGCGTTGCAGTATAGATTGGTTGCTAAAGCGGCCGGTCCCAATACCATATTCCTGGGGCCTACCGGTTGTATGTATGTAGCAAATACAAGTTATGGTTGCGGCCCATGGGCTGTTCCCTGGATCCATGCCCAAATTACTAACGGCGGTGGCGTAGCTTCTGGGGTTGAAGCCGCCTACAAAGCGATGATCCGCAAACATAAAACGGATGCTGAATTTCCGAACGTCATCGTAATGGCCGGCGACGGTGGTTCTTCCGATATCGGCCTTCAGGCCCTCTCTGCGGCTTTCTATCGTGGTCATAACATTCTGTTTATTACGTATGACAACGAGTCCTATGCCAATACCGGAATTCAGACCTCACCGACCACACCATATGGAGCCTGGACCACTTTTACCCCAGCGGGTCCGGTTGTGCCTGAAGGTAAAAAGCTGATGCCAAAGGATCTTCCGAAGATTATGGCTCACGGCCACCCAGAACTCAAGTACCTGGCTACCGCGTCATTGGCCTACCCGCTTGACCTAATGAACAAAGTGCGTAAAGGGCTTAACGCTAATGGTCCGGCTTACCTCTATATACATGCACCTTGTCCCAAGGGCTGGAGTTTTCCGGCGGATAAAACAGTCGAGATTGCCAAGTTAGCGGTCCAGACCGGTATGTTCCAACTCTACGAGTTGTCTGACGGCGAATATAAGCTAACTTACAAGCCAAAAGAAATTAAGCCGGTTTCAGACTATATCAAGTATCAAGGCCGCTTTAGTCACCTCAAGCCAGAGCATATAGAAAAGTTACAAGAGTTTGCTAACAAAAGGTTGAAGGAAGTAGGGATAGAAGTAGCAGTTACCGCAACGTAAGTGGCTTTAGTTGAGAAACACTATAGTTTCGCATAATTTGTAAGATAGTAGCACCCCGGGCTGCCAATTGTGGCCCGGGGCTACTGTTATAACAACTTTGAAGGAAAAGTGCTCGAAACATGCGATAAGTTTACCCTTAATTCCGGTAGCTAAAGGCAAAAACGACAGAACCAAGGCAATAAACAAGGCTGAGCCTAACGCTTAGCATGAACAATTGAATAGTTTGGTCGAAGGAGGGTATTCCATGGACGAAGAAAAGCGGGCAAAAGCACTAGAAGCTTATGGGCCGGTTCTTGGCAACCGCTGGTTCCAGCTAATTGCTGCCGTTCTTGGCATGGTAATGATCGCCAACCTTCAATATGCCTGGACCTTGTTTACGACACCCTTAACCAAAGAGTTAAAAGTATCATTAACAGCGGTTCAGTATGCATTTACACTGTTCATCATGTTCGAGACTTTTGTACAACCGGTCGGCGGTTATCTACTTGACCGATTTGGTTCAAGGTTGATGTTTACTCTTGCTGGTCTGTTTGTCGGTGTGGGCTGGCTGATGATGGGTCAGGTTCACTCTATTGCGGCGCTTTACTTTTTTTATGCTTTGGCAGGAACGGGTGCCGGTATTATTTACGGCGGAAGCATCAGTGTTTCGATACGCTGGTTTCCTGACCGGCGTGGCCTGGCCTCGGGGTTAATTGCCGCGGGCTTTGGGATGGGCTCGATGCCTTTCATTCCAGTTATTGAAAGTATGTTAAAAAGCAGTGGTATCGCACCGGCCTTTATGTACACCGGGTTACTACAAGGGATTTTAATCCTGATAATCGCTCAAGTCTTGCGCTATCCGCCTGGTGAAAAAATGCCTACGAAAAAAGAGGATTTGGCCAAGGTTGATCAAAGCAAACGTGGATTCAGCCCCGGAGAAATGCTCCGTACCCCGCATTTCTGGCTAATCTGGTTAATGTTTATTTCCGTAAACATCGGGGGGTTGGTCATCACCGCGAACGCCAAGCCTTTTGGCAAGGATTTGGGCATCGCTGCAACCTTCATTACCCTGGCAGTGACCATGAACACCTTTGCTAATGGCATTGGAAGATTCGCCTGGGGATCGATTTCCGACAGGTTAGGACGTTACAAAACGATGTTTGTCGCTTTTGGATTAAATGCGGTTTTTTTATTCTTGTTGCCAATCCTGGGTAAAAGCAATGTGACGTATGTCATATGCACAGCGCTGGTAATGTTTACGTGGGGCGAGCTTTTTTCCTTATTTCCGCCGGTTAATGCAGATGTCTTTGGCACCACTTTTGCGGCAACCAATTATGGACTGTTGTACAGCGCCAAGGGTTTTGCTTCGATCCTAGGCGGTGGATTGGGAGCATGGCTAGCCAGCTCTTTCGGGTGGAATGTTGTATTTTCCGTTGCGGCAGGGTTTTCACTATTTGCTGCCATAATGTCGCTTATCCTGCCTAAAATACCGAAACCAACACGTAAAGCAATTATCGTGAACAACAAAGATAACCTTAGCCATACTACCTAAAATTATTGCCGGCTTAACCGAAAAAGCAATTGCCCAATAGCCGGATTAAGGGTAAAAACCAGTAATGGGGATAGGGCTGCTGCCGCTGAGCAGCGCTCTGTCCTTTCTTAAATATTGTATATAACGAATATCTTTATGGTACAATTGTCTTTGAACTAAAAACCAGAAAGAAGGATCAAAATGAGTGATTGGTTAACCCCATATATTACGTTTAATGGAAATTGTGAAGAGGCTGTCAAGTTTTATCAACAGGTGCTGGGTGGTGAGTTAGTCATAATGCATTTAGGTGATGCACCGGCTAAACCAGGCTTCACAGTACCGGATAACATGAAAAACCTGGTTCTCCATGCAGAACTGAGAAAAGACGGTCACGTCATTCGTTTCTCTGATAACTGCAATAATACACCGTTTACTGCAGGCAATAATATCTCTTTTGCTCTCCAATTTGAGACTAAGGAAGAAGTTACACAAAAGTTTAAATCACTGTCTGAGGGTGGAGCAGTACAAATGGAGCCCCAGCAGACTTTTTTCAGCCCCTTGTATGCCAAGTTCACCGATAAATTTGGGATGATTTGGCAGCTCATTTGTAATCCCCAATAAACCCAGGTTAAATTATTTGCCCGGCTAAACAGCCGGGCTTTTTCTATGGGTTTGATGTATGCTGCAAAATTACCAGGGAATACTCATAATGATTAATATTGGCCGTAAAAGGAGACTCTGCATGCAAAGCCAAACTCAGCAAGAAAAGACGGATAAACCGGGGCTTATCCCACGCCAGGCAATGCCGGAAAATCTGGAATCACCGATAACGACGATTCAGAGTTGGATAACCCCGAATGACTTGTTCTATCTGCGTAATCATCTGGGTTATCCCAATATTTCTTCAGATAATTGGTCGCTAGCCGCCAATGGCGAAGTTTCCAACCCGCTGACATTATCGTTAACGGTACTCCAAAAGATGCCGCAGGTCTCGAAGTTTGTAACGATAGAGTGTTCCGGTAACAAACGGGGGGCAATGCTTCCGAATCCGGTTGGCCATCCTTGGCAGCTCGGCGCAGTCGGGAATGCCAAGTGGACGGGGGTTCCGTTAACTTATTTGCTGGATCAAGTTGGACTGAAGGATAATGTTCAGGAAATTATCTTCATCGGAAGCGATACGGGAACCAGGCCTGACTTGCCCCAGACGGTGCATTTTGCCCGCAGCCTGCCAGCAAAGAGGGAGTTGCTTAACGAATGTATTCTGGCCCTAAAAATGAACGACGAACCAATTCCGTTTAAGCATGGTGCGCCGTTACGGTTAATTGTGCCGGGATGGTACGGCATGGCTCACGTAAAGTGGCTAAATACAATAACAGCCAGCGCTAAACCGTTTAGAGGGCCATTTCAATCGGTTGATTATGTCTATGTTACAAATCCGGATGATTATCGCGATGCAGTACCTGTGCGTGAGATTAAAGTAAATTCCATTATTACCTGGCCGAGCCAGGGAATCGAGGTTCCGGTAAATACACATGTGGTTCGTGGGCTCGCCTGGACCGGTACAGGGACGATAGCGAAAGTTGAGGTTAGTGTCGATAATGGCGCGACCTGGGCAGAGGCAAAGTTGACAAGCCCGGAATACCAACCCTATACCTGGACATTTTGGGAGTTTCCTTGGGCGGTAAAGGCCACCGGTCAATATTTAATCAAGGCTCGTGCCTATGATACGGCCGGAAATATCCAGCCAATGGTAGCCCCTTGGAATCTCAAGGGATATGGCAACAACTCTATTCATCAAGTTGCGGTGAATGTCCCTAAGCTGCCAAACATTCAGGTAGATGCTGGCTTCTAGGCCGGGAATACTTACATCAAGAGCTGCTGTATATACCCCGATTCCTTATAGGTAAAGTGAATTGGTTCACAATCAATAATCATCCCCATTGGGGCCGCGACTTCATCATAAAGCCGACAATAGCCAATATGCCGTTGCCACGGGTGTGGTAAAATGGTATAAGCAAAAGTTCTTTGTTTATTGTTCGCAGCACGGCCTATGCATTCCGAATTAAACAGTCTCAGCTTGTAGTAGGTGAAAAAACAATGTTCAATGTCATCATTCTAGGGATAGTAAGTTTATTAACCGATGTCAGTACAGAAATGGTATATCCGTTGTTGCCGCTTTTTTTATCGACGACACTCGGGGCAAGCCCTGCTATTATCGGGATAATTGAAGGGATTGCCGAAAGCTTGGCCAGTGTGCTTAAGGTATTTTCCGGTTATATAGGCGATAAGACAAAGCGGAAAAAGGAACTCGCAATCACCGGCTATGGATGTTCTGCCCTGGGCAAAATTGTCCTGATACTTTCCGGGTCTTGGGGAGGAGTATTATTCGCCAGAGTAATCGATCGATTTGGCAAAGGAGTGCGGACTGCCCCAAGGGATGCCTTAATTGCTGAAGCGGCCCAAAAGAATGCCCGGGGACATGCATTCGGCTTGCATCGCCTGCTGGATACCCTTGGAGCTGTAATCGGGGTGTCGATTGGTTATCTCCTTCTCATTGGCAATACTACTGACTTTAAACGCATATTTTGGCTTTCGGTAATACCGGCCGTGTTAGGTGTAGTGGTATTGGGATTTGTCCGACAGCCAAAAGAAATAGCCGTTGGCAAAAAGAAGTTTTCTTTTGCTTGGTCGTCGCTTGACAGCAGGTTAAAGGCATTTCTAATCCTGGCGTTCATTTTTAACCTGGGTAATTCCTCAAACCAGTTTTTGTTACTAAGGGCTAGTAAAATGGGTGTTTCTGTACCAGCTGTGCTTTTGCTTTACCTTACATATAACGTCTCCTATGCTGTTTTGTCGTATCCAGTCGCCCGGGCTTCAGATAAAATCGGCCGGAAATGGGTCTTAATCGCAGGCTATACCCTTTACGCCCTAGTCTATATTGGTTTTGCGCGGGTTGCTTCCACCAAGCTTCTGTGGCTGTTATTTGTCGTGTACGGCCTCTATAACGCTTTTACAGATGGAGTTGAAAAAGCGTTGTTGACAGACATTGCACCCGAAAATCTGCGGGGTACCGTTATAGGTTTGCACGCGTCTTTAGTCGGTCTGGCGCTGTTACCGGCGTCATTAATTGCGGGGGCTTTATGGGACCTGTTTGGTGCTGCCACTCCATTTTATTTCGGGGCCTTAATGGGATTTATCGCCTGTATTGGCCTGTTCTATATTTTCAAGGATGAAGGCAAAAGTTTAGGCGGACCAAGTGATTTATAAGACTGTAATAATACTGTCAGCTTCAAAATAGTCGATTTTCCACATCCCAGCTTCTTTCACCAGGTGTAACATATAGAGTTGCTCATAGGGGACGTTCTTAGCGAGTTGTTTTCCCTCAAGCTTGTTGTTCATGGACTTAAAGTATTTGTCGGTTGCGGCGGTAACAACAATTTTTACGGCATAGGTAATCTCGGCTTCGCTTAGTTTGTTGCTAAAACGTAACGAGACCAGTGTGGAGTCAGGGCAAGAAGATTTAATCTTGTTGCTTTTGAAATATTTAGCCGTTCTTTTTGGATCTTTCTTTCTCACGAGTTCCTGACGATAGCCGGCAGTATAAAGATGGTATTCAACACTACTGTCCAGGCTAGTGTAGTCCCGGTTGTTTATTAGCTGGGCAAATTCCCAGGCCGTCAGAGTTACGGCGACTACATCAGGATCGTTGTCAGTCAGGTAAACCTTGTCCGGAGGATCATCAAGCCAGTAAGGGGTAGGGGAACCGGTGTCAGAAGATTGCTTCGCCATCACCAAATCCTCACTTCGCAGTAGTATCTGCAATATTATACGTTCAAAGCAGGCGTGATGCGAAGAACATTAGGCGTAGTGATAATTACGTTGGGTGATAGGGAAAAAATAAACTTCTCAGACCGTTAGGCCGAGAAGTTTAATGGCAACAATAGGTGCCGTACAGAGGCAATTTTCTATTTGGAAATTGAATTATATAGTTTGAACTTTCTTTTCCAGGTTTCAAACCTAGTCAGTGCAGGATTGTTATCCAGGCTTCTGATTCGTAAATGCCACTTGCGGTATATAGAGATTATTCGTAAAATAGTGACAAGTACCAAGAGCAAATACAATTGGATCGGGTTATTAATTTTAACCCACCGTAGTCCAATTACTAAACCTACGGCGATTGCCCACACTGCATAGATCTCTTGATACAAGACCATGGGTTTTCTTCCGGCTAAGATATCCCGAATCATACCACCGCCAATTCCCGTGACCAGCGAAGACAGGACCACGCCGCCGATAGGCAGGTTTAAGTCCAGGGCAAAGGCAGCTCCTTGAATTGTAAATGCGGCTAAGCCAACGGCATCAAAAAAATCATTCCACTGATTCCAGGATTTGAGCCAACCCTTGGGCAGAAAGTAGATAATCGTAGTTGAAATAAGGGCGGTCTCTAATAAAACGCCTTGTTTCCAGATCGGGATGATCGGTACGCCCAGGAGAACATTCCGGATTATTCCGCCGCCAAAGGAAGTGGCCAATCCCAAAATATAGACACCGAAGACGTCATATTTTTCCTGTAAGGCAACAATTGCTCCGCTGAATGAAAAAGCAATAATAGCAATGATATTTAGTAAGTCCCAGCTCAAACCTAACACCTTAGCTTCGTATTTTAATCAAAATTAAGTATAGCTATGTACAACAAAATATGCAATTTGCAAGATTATTCAGGATTTGGTACGGGGGGGCGGCAAGCAAAAGATTAACGCTGGTATGTGGCGTTTGAAAAGATCCTAATTCGGACATTGATATAAGTATTGATATTGTTCACACTTTTTGGGAGAATAGTAAGAGATTTAAGAATCCAGTATCGTTTTGGTAATCCAGGGAGGAATCATCATAATGCCTAATTCGCATAACAATCAACCTGATACAGCGGGAGAACCCAGTGCCGAAGCCGCTAAATCCAATTTTATTCATAATTTTATTAATGAGGATTTAGCAGCAAAGCGTAGTGAGCGAATCCATACCCGCTTCCCACCTGAACCTAACGGCTACCTTCATATCGGGCATGCTAAATCGATCTGCCTTAATTTTGGGATTGCCGCCGAGTTTGGTGGGTTATGCAATCTGCGGTTCGACGATACCAATCCCAGCAAAGAAGACGTTGAATATGTCGAATCAATCAAGGCAGATGTTCGCTGGTTGGGTTTTGATTGGCAGGACCGAATGTTTTATGCCTCAAATTATTTCGAGCAGATTTACGCGTTTGCCGTGGAGTTGATAAAAGCCGGCAAGGCCTATGTTGATGATTTGAGCGCGGCTGAAATCAAAGAGTACAGGGGTACTTTGACCGCTCCGGGCAAGGAAAGCCCATACCGTTCCCGGTCTGTAGACGAAAACCTTGACTTGTTTACCCGTATGCGTGCGGGTGAGTTCCCCGATGGTTCGCGGGTCTTGCGGGCCAAAATTGACATGGCTTCGCCAAATTTGAATCTGCGCGATCCTGTGTTATATCGGATTTTGCGGGCTACCCATCACCGTACCGGTGACCGGTGGTGTATTTATCCAATGTATGACTACGCCCATCCGATTTCTGACTATTTGGAGGGTGTCACTCATTCTATTTGTACACTTGAATTTGAGGATCACCGGCCGCTATATGACTGGGTATTTGAGACCTTAAACCTTCAGCCGCACTCCAGACAGATAGAATTTGCACGCC
>DATAMA010000046.1:0-7568 GCA_036260765.1 Desulfobacteria bacterium
AGCTGTTGCTGCCGGCGCGGACGGCTTAATTATCGAGGTCCATCCCGATCCGTCCAAAGCCCTTTCCGATGGCCCACAATCGTTAACACCGGATAATTTCCAGCTGTTGATGAATGATTTGCAGAAGTTGACGCAGGTCGTCAACCGGGACCTGGCCCGGAGCTAAGAGGTATAGATCATATGCAAGTCTCAAATATTACGATAATCGGCCTGGGTTTGATCGGTGGTTCGCTGGGAAAGGCCCTGGTTAAGCTGGGCTATCGGGTAACGGCTGTTGACGACGACCCGGCTACGCTTCAATTAGGCCTGGACACAGGGGCCGCCTGTACGGCTACCGAGGATATCCGCCTGGGTTTAGCGGAAGCGCAGGTGGTAATACTCGCTGTACCGATTGGGAGTATGTCGACGGTCCTCAAAGCCGTTGCCCCCAACCTTAGGCCGGGAATGATCGTCACAGATGTCGGCAGTGTTAAATCGGACGTGATGGCTCAGATCGAGGACTTGCTGCCTGACGGAGTGGATTTTGTCGGTGGACATCCGATGGCGGGAACAGAGCAGGTGGGGGTTGGCGGCGCTGATCCCCTGATGTTTACCAATGCGTACTATGTACTTACGCAGGGACCAAATTGTTCGCAACATGGTCTGGAAACGGTCGTGCAACTGGTGCAGCAGATTGGCGCTGTTCCGGTTATAATGGACTCAGTCACACATGACCGGGCCGTAGCTGCGCTCAGTCATCTGCCGCACCTGGTTGCGGTTGCTTTAGCCCAGACTGCAGGTTCCCTGGAAGAAGAGCACCCTGGTTCGCTCGATTTGGCTGCCGGCAGTTTCCGCGACGGAACGCGAGTGGCAGAGAGCAGCCCGCGGATGTGGCGGGATATTTGTCTGGCCAATCGTGAACAGATTTTAGCCTCGCTTGAGGCGTTTCGGGAACGGTTGGATCAATTGGAACAGGCAGTTAGCTCCGGTGATGGAGAGCAAATTGCCGCTGCCTTTAATCAGGGACGGCTGGTAAAGGAACTTTACCGCAGCAGAGTGAAGAGAAAACTGGCAGAGGTTCATGAGGTTGTGGTCAGTGTACCGGATCAACCTGGGGTCTTGGGCACAGTAGCAAGCTCCCTCGCTCAGGCGAACATCAACATTGCCAATATCGAAATTCTTCGCGGCAGAGAAGGTTTTGCCGGAAGCCTGGCCCTGGGATTCCGGGGAGATACCGTAGAACGGGCTTTAGCAACTATTCGGGCGCTTGGTTTGCCCGCCTTTGTCCGCTAACCCGGATTGTGCTGTTAAATTAGCGCTTTGCGCAGAAAATAAGCAAAATGGGTACGGAGTGAATCGATGGACATAACAATAAAACCGATAAAACGGCTGGAAGGCAATCTGAAGGTTCCCGGTGATAAATCAATTTCGCACCGTGCGGTAATGTTTAGCGCTTTGGCCGAGGGCAGCAGTGAAATACACGGTTTTTTGCCCGGACAGGATTGCTTAAGTACGATTGCCTGTTTTCGCCAACTGGGGATTGACATAGAACAACTGGGCCCGACGGCTCTAAGGGTGCATGGCAAAGGCCTGCATGGTCTGCGGGAACCGGAAACGATTCTCGACGTGGGCAATTCCGGCACGACGATGCGGCTAATGCTGGGGATTTTGGCCGGCCAACCGTTTTCCACCGTACTTACGGGCGATGCCAGTATTGTTAAGCGGCCGATGGCTCGGGTAACTGCACCGTTGCGGCAGATGGGGGCAAATATTATTGGCCGTAAAGAAGGCAATCTGGCCCCGCTGGCGATTAGGGGCGGAGAGCTCAAGCCAATCAATTTTGTCAGTCCGGTGGCCAGCGCCCAGGTAAAGAGCGCTGTTTTGCTGGCCGGGATGTTTGCAGCCGGAAGCACATCGGTTGAGGAACCGTTTGTTTCGCGCGATCATACGGAACGCATGCTTCAAGCGTTTGGAGCGAGGATAGAACGGCAAGGGACCAAAGTAACGATTCAGGCTGAACCAAGGCTAACCCCGCTGAACATCAATGTCCCCGGCGATATCTCCTCTGCGGCATTTCTTATGGTGGCAGCTTCGATTTGTCAAGCAGGTGAAGTCATCCTAAGCAATGTCGGCTTGAATCCGACCAGGGACGGTATTCTTGAAGTGCTGACCGCAATGGGAGCCAAGATCAAGGTTGAAAACAAACGGGAGGTTTCAGGCGAGTTGGTTGGCGACCTGGTGGTCCAGGCGGCGAAATTGACAGGAATCAGCATTGGCGGAAGTATGATCCCCAGGCTGATCGATGAAATCCCGGCTTTAGCGGTAGCAGCTGCTTATGCGGAAGGGGTCACGGAAATTCGTGATGCCGCTGAGCTGAAGGTCAAAGAAACTAACAGGATCACGGCAATCAGCACGGAACTACGGAAATTCGGCGTAGACGTAGAAGAATTGCCGGATGGGCTGCGGATTACCGGGGGAAAACCATTAAGCGGAACGGTAGTCGAAAGCTATAACGACCATCGAATTGCCATGGCAATGGCGGTAGCTGCGCTGGGTGCGGAGGGGGTCTCTACGATAACCGGAGGCGAGATTGCCGAAGTTTCGTTTCCGGGGTTCTTTGAACAATTAGCAGGGTACAGCGTCGAAATGTAGAAGTTTATCCAGTCAAACTGGAGTGGTAGAGACAATCGCTTAACAGTATCAGGAGGACACAGTGAATGGAGAAACTCACAATTGCAATTGACGGCCCGGCCGGGGCAGGCAAAAGTACCGTAGCGAAACGGGTTGCCGCGGCGCTAGGGTTGTTGTACATAGATACCGGGGCGATGTACCGGGCATTAACCTGGAAAGCCCTAGCCCAGGAGATCGACTTTGCAGATACCGCCAGGCTCACGGATTTGGCGGCTAACACGGAAATAAGCCTGGCTGTTTCGGAGCATAACGCGATTACGGTCTGGTGCGATGGCCGCAATGTCACTGAGGAAATCCGTACGCCGATTGTCTCGGCGAATGTGTCCAAGGTAGCTGCTATCCCGGGGGTAAGGCAAAGAATGGTTGCCCTGCAGCAGGCGATTGCCGCACAAGGCCGGGTTGTCATGGACGGACGGGATATCGGCACTACAGTCCTGCCGGATGCGGATTGCAAATTCTTTCTCACGGCGTCCTTGACCCAACGGGCTTATCGTCGTTGGATCGAGTTGGGTGACAAGGGATATCAGGTAGACCTGAAAGATTTGGAACAAGAAATAAGCAAACGTGATCAACAGGATGAAACCCGGGCCACTGCGCCGCTGCGGGTAGCCCCCGGTGCAGTGGTAATCCATACTGATGATTTGACAATTGAGCAAGTTGTGGCAACAATTTTGGACGTATGCGCAAGTACTACCGGCGTACAAGATTAGCGCAGTCCGGAGTGGAATGCCTGGTAAACACGGGGGCAGGTTCGCGAGAACTTGTCCCCGTGTTTGCCACTTTAAGCGATTTTCCTATTTTTACAGTAGATAAGCAGGAATTGTATAGAAGTTTAGCGAAATAGAAATCGGTTTGCCCTATTGTTTTATTCTGATAGAGTAGAATAAAACTGAATAGTTGTATGAAAAATAAGTCTAATAAGGGAGGCTTTCACTATGGAAGTAACTCTTGCCGGCCGAGCTGGTTTTTGTTTCGGCGTCAAAAGGGCAATCGAAATGGCAGAGCGGACTACTAATAGTGGACAAGCCTATAGTTTCGGTCCATTGATTCATAATAAACAAGTTGTCGAAAAGCTGGAGCAGCAAGGGCTGCGCGCGGTAGACGATTTGTCGGGTTGCCAGGGAAAAGTGATTATTCGTTCCCATGGTGTCGCCCCTAAGGTTTATGACAAGGGAAAAGAACTAAATCTGGAAATTGTCGACGCTACCTGTCCATTTGTGCAAAAGGCACAGCGCTTAGCAATGAAGTGCCAGGAGGAAGGACGGCAGGTAATTGTGGTCGGGGATAAGAGCCATCCCGAGGTACAAGGCATTATCGGCTGGACCGGAAACAAAGGCCTGATCGTCGAGAACCCCGCTGAGGCGGAAAAACTACCCGTACTCGGGCCTGTAGCTGTTTTGGCACAAACAACTCAACCAGAGGCCAATTTTCGGGCAGTTGTGGATGTGTTGCGCAGACACAACCCCGATTTAATTGAGTACAACACGATTTGCAGTGCTACCGCTGAACGTCAGGAAGCGGCCCTTGAATTGGCCAAAAAGGTCGAAGTAATGGTGGTCGTTGGCGGGAAAAATAGCGCTAATACCAGAAAACTAGCTGTTTTGTGCAGTAATGCGGGCGCAAGAACTTATCAAGTCGAAACAGCGGATGATTTAGAACCTGGCTGGTTTGTGGGGGTTAAGCATGCTGGTTTAACCGCAGGGGCTTCCACACCAGATTGGATAATTGAGGAGGTTTTTACCAAGATGTCAGAACTGAATGCACCACAGACTAATGAACTGAAAGCGGATGCGGACCTCGATTTTACGGATATGGCAAGTTGGGAGAAGTCCCTACAGGATGTACAACGGGGGAAAATTGTTACCGGCACAGTCGTGAGCATTTCCGCAGACGAAGCACTTGTCGATATTGGTGGAAAATCGGAAGGAATCATTCCACTGCGTGAACTGGCAGTGAAAACTCCAAATCATCCCAGCGAGGTGCTGGCGGTCGGAGACCAGATCAGCGCAATGGTCATTAGAACAGAAAACGAAGAAGGAAGCCCAATTTTGTCTAAGCGGCGCGCTGACCAAGCTGCAGCTGTTGACGATATTGAAGAGGCCTTCAAAACAGGAAAAGAGTTAAGTGCAGAAGTGGTTCAAGTCGTCAAAGGCGGCTTATTGGTTGATATCGGGATGAGAGGATTTGTGCCGGCATCGCAGATTCAGCGTGGATATGTTGAAGATTTACAGCAATTTGTCGGTCAAACCCTGCGCCTGCGCGTAATTGATTTTGATGCCGCGAAAAATAAAGTTATTTTATCCCAGAAAGTAATCCTGGCAGAGGAAGCCAAACAAGCCCGCGAAGCGCTATGGGAAACCCTTGCGGAAGGGCAGATCGTTAAGGGCATTGTGCGCCGTTTGACCAATTTTGGCGCCTTCATCGATATCGGCGGCTTGGACGGACTGCTGCACATTTCCGATATGGCCTATAGCCGGATCAAGCACCCCTCGGATGTTGTCAAAGAGGGTGACGAGTTAAACGTTGTGATCTTGAAACTGGATCGTGACCAGCAAAAAGTAGCGCTGGGACTGAAGCAGATCAAGCCGGACCCGTGGGAAGCAGCCGTGGACAAATATCCGGCCGGCGCGATTGTAACCGGCACAGTGGCGAGAATTGCACCGTTTGGCGCTTTTGTCAGCCTTGAAGACGGCATTGACGGTTTGGTTCACATTTCTCAGTTGTCGGATCGGCGGATCGCCAAACCGGAAGATGTCGTTCAGGTTGGTCAGCAGGTAGAAGTAAAGGTTATTGAATGTAAACCACTTGAAAAAAGACTAAGCTTAAGTATGAAAGAAGCTAAGGCCGAGCAGGAAAACAACGAGGTTGAAGGCCTGATCGGGCAACAGGATGCAGACCTTGGGGCAACGATCGGTGATACCCTAAAACACTAACCGATGCGCGTATTTCTTGACAATTTTCAGTAGACTTTACACCGGTAGCCCAATATAATGATCTAAAAGATGAACGCGATGAATGGGAATAGTAGGACAGGGAAGGTTGCAGCGAGCCGGGGTAGGTGAAAGCCCGGTAATCGGAACCGTCGCGAATGGACCCATGAGCTGTCGGCTGAATTGAGTAAGCATGACCGGAACTCCCCGTTAACGGAGTGATAGGTTTAACTCTATCGCCAAGTTGAGCCGGGAAACCGGCTAACAAGGGTGGCACCGCGAGAAAACTCCTCGTCCCTTATCAGGAACGAGGAGTTTTTTTATGCTATCGGAAAAATAAACATATTTTAGGGAGTGAATGATTTATGAAACGTGTTTTTAGTGGCGTTCAACCAAGCGGCGACCTGCACATCGGTAACTATTTAGGGGCAATCAAGCAATTTGCGGCGTTGCAGGATCAAGCAGACTGTTTTTTCTGTGTTGTCAACCTCCATGCGATAACGGTACCCCAAGACCCGGTAGAGTTAAAACGAAAAACCCTGGAAGTTGCTTCACTGTACTTTGCCGCCGGGCTTGACCCGCAAAAAGCAACGGTATTTGTGCAATCCGATGTGTCTGCGCATGCAGAATTGGGCTGGATGTTGCAGTGTCTTACCTATTTTGGTGAATGCAGCCGGATGACTCAATTTAAAGATAAAAGCCACGGCAAAGAAAATTTCAGCGTTGGACTGTTCACCTATCCGACGCTGATGGCGGCAGATATTTTGCTCTATCAGGCGGATATCGTTCCAGTTGGGCAAGACCAAAAGCAACACCTGGAATTATCCAGAAATTTGGCTCAACGCTTTAACCAACGCTACGGTGAAACTTTCCGCGTACCGGAGCCGATGATCGGCGAAGTTGGGGCCCGGATTATGGGTCTGGATGATCCAAACAAGAAAATGAGTAAGAGCGCGGAAAACCCGAACAACCGGATTAATCTGATGGACGATCCCAAGACCGTACAAAAGAAAATCGCTAGAGCAGTGACCGATTCTAGCAGTGAAGTACGCTATGCGCCGGAGGAAAAACCCGGTATCAGTAATCTAATGTCAATTTACAGCAGCTTTTCCGGCGAAAGTCTGGCAACTATCGAGGAGCGCTACCGCGGTAACGGCTACGGAATATTTAAATCTGATCTCGCCGCCCTAATTAATGCTGACCTGGCGAAGGTTCAGTCGAAATATCATGAACTTATCGAAAGTAACAAAGTAGAGGAATATTTGGCAATTGGCGCGGACCGTGCCAGAGCCGTAGCGACGAAGACTTTAGATCTTGCCAAACAAAAAATGGGCTTCTAACGTGTAGGATTTCCCCCAAATATGTCGAATTAGGAAAAGGTGGCAATCGCATAATCAGAATTGCTCAAACTAGCGACACAAGGGGTCTATGAGATTGTTGGAACTACGTATGCTGCATAAGCTGAAAGCAACGACATGGTTGAATCTACGTACTATTTCGTTACTGGTCGTCTATGCTCTATTTTGGTTATTTATTGGCCTGATTGCCCACGATGGATTAGAACGGCAGGTCTTTCTGGTTTTAGCACAAACTACCGGCGGCTTGGTCGCGGACTCTGTCGCCGGTGAGTTTTCCGTACAGGATTTTGGCAGCGGGTTTAGCTTGGACCAGCTAAATCAGCTGGACAGGCAGTTTGCCAACTACTCCGGTAAAAACGTGCAGGAAATAAAAATATTTAACCTTCAGGGCCGTGTTCTGTATGCTAATGATAAAAGTGACATCGGTAAGATTGAGTTCAACGACCTAAAACTTATCGAACCGAAGCGGACAACTGCTTCGCTGGACGGGGAACGCCTCGTACTTTTTGTCCCGATTCAAGCCGGGCCGGAACACACGACAGTAGGTACCTTAGAGGTTTATCTCGTCGGTGGGGCAGTGATTAGATTCCTGAATTATATGCAGTTAGTT
>DATAMA010000219.1:0-3521 GCA_036260765.1 Desulfobacteria bacterium
CACACCCGGCAAGGCTTGATACTACTTATTTTCTGCACTTATCCACATTATCCACAGATTTTTGAACAAAAAAGGTATCCACAGAAGACGTGTTCTGTGGATACCTTTTTTGGTTATCCACAATCGGTTCTACACTTTCTCACAAGAAAGAGGCGCATCGGTTCCCTCTGTGCGCGTCTGATAATATAAAAAATACGCGCAGCAGTTTTTCCTGCTATGCGCGTATTTTGGACCTTTGTATTTTATCCGTGATAGATGAGGCTAACAATTTTGCTTATGTCCCGACGTCCATACATGCTCTTTCCTGCGCGGGGGAACAAGCAAAGTGATACTGATTGCGATACAGGTTACCAAAATCGCTGCAAAAAAAACCTTAATCGTTAAACCTTGCGATGTTCCAATTGGGTCGAGCGGGTGCAGCACCCGTTGCACTCCCGCAAAACTGAGCAGCAATCCCGCGCCGAGTAGCGTATACAACCCTGCCAGGAGCTTTGTATTATTTATTAATTGAGAGATTATATAGCCTATCCCGAGCAGCAGCATCGCCCAGACAAAAGCAATTGCCCGCGGTTCCCCAAATAATGAATTCCAGGCAAAATATCCGAGGGGCACCCAGATACAAAAATCAACCACCCAAAATATTAGGGCTACTCGATAGGCCCTGGTCGCTAAGCGGAACAGTGACTGTTTACCGGTAAGCAAGTAAGCACAGGCGGTTAAAGAAAAACCGGCAAACAACACGAACCCCGTGAAGGTCAGGGCTCCATGTAGATACACCCATTTCACCAATGCCCCTAACCGAACGTCAGCAGGTGAAAAGCTGACTAAGCCGGCAAGCACTAACAGTAACCCTCCGACTACTATCCACCTGGATTTACTCATACTCAGACCCCGCTCTCTCCAGTTTGACCCCTATAGAGACATCCCTGGTATGGCATTTAAGTCCCAAGCCGCAACCTCGCCGCGTAAATATTTATAATAGCCGGCACAGGCAATCATCGCCGCATTATCCGTACATAGTTCTACCGGCGGCACAAATAATTGCTTACCCGCCTCCGCACAGGCGGCTTGCAGCTTCAGTCGCAAAGCACGGTTTGCCGCAACACCGCCGGCTAAAACTACTGTATCCACCCCGTTAAGCTTTGCCGCCTTAATCGCCTTGCCCACCAACACGTCGATAACCGCCTGCTGGAAGCTAGCCGCCAGATCTTGCTTGTTTACCTCTTCGCCTCTTTGAGCAGCACGATTCAAGTAGTTTAACACCGCGGTTTTCATGCCGGAAAAACTAAAATCAAGACTATCGTGTTCCAACCAGGCCCGCGGTAAATCAATTGCAGAGGGATTTCCCCCTTCGGAAACCTCTTGAATGCGTGGACCGCCGGGATAACCCAGGCCCATCGCCCTCGCCACTTTGTCAAAAGCCTCACCGGCGGCGTCGTCTCTGGTTTGTCCCAACACGGAATACTTCCCATGGGCGCGCAGAATTAACAGATGGGTGTGGCCGCCCGATACTAATAAACAAAGGAGCGGAAACTCCAGATCAGGCTTAACTAAAAAATTAGCGTAAATATGCCCTTCAAGATGGTTTACCCCGATCAGCGGAAGCCCTTGAGCAGCCGCCATCGCCTTTGCCCCTGACAGGCCGACTAATAACGCCCCAACCAGGCCTGGCCCGTGTGTAACCGCTATTGCCGATAAGTCGGCAAACGTTAAGCCCGCTTCCCGCAACGCCTGGTCAACAACCAGCGGCAGATTTTCAAGATGGTGCCTCGAAGCTATCTCCGGTACCACTCCGCCAAACTTTTGGTGCACGGGAATTTGGGACGAAACTACATTAGCCAAAACGGACCGTCCGTTTACCAATACCGCAGCGGCAGTTTCATCACAGCTTGTCTCAATCCCGAGAATAATTTTATCCTTCAAATCAGCCAATCTCTTTCCACATAATAATTGCATCTTCTTGCGTGTCCGTATAATAGCCCTTTCGAATCCCTGCGCTGGTAAACCCTAAGCGTTTGTACAAACTTTGGGCGATCAAGTTTGACGTTCTTACTTCCAAGGTCATCCGTTCCACCCCTAGCGCGAGACAACGTGAGGCAACAGTACGCATCAGTAATTCGCCAAGACCTCTGTTGCGATAGTCTTGGTGAATCGCTACATTCGTAATATGTCCTTCATCGATAATCACCCACACACCCATATAACCAACAACTTTATTCTGATGGGTTACACAAAAATAGTGTGCAAATTCATTATCGTTCAATTCACAATTGAATGCGTAACGGGACCATGGTGTCGGAAAAGACTGTTTTTCAATCTCCAACACCTCGTCCAGATGCCGTAAACTCATCGGAATTATTGAGTACTCCTCGAGCATTGGCAGTGCCAAATGTCTCAACCCCTTTTAGCCGAATCTTTTGGCCCAGGTAACCTCAGCCTCCGACTGCCGGATATAAAATGGTGTTAAGTTAAATAAGTTGTCTGATTCGCCACGTGCAAGGCGTTCAACAGCCAATGCGCCGATCTGAGCCGCTCGCGGCAGACACATGCGATCCGGTAGAAAGACCGCCTGTTCTTTAAGCATTTCCTCGATCGATTTCCGATAGATAAAAACGGCGTCGCCTAAAAACAAAACCTTTTCTTCTTGTGCCTTAAGCTTCTCCAGCATAGTCTGCGGAGCAACCGCCTCATAATCAGCAATGCGGCTGATTTCGTGTCCGCTGCTCCGGTAAAGGGCGGTATAGACTTCGTTTTTACGCGCATCCAGAATTGGCGCGACTAAACCGTCAAATCCCAATCCATTTTGGGCGATACCGTCCAGGGTATTAATTCCCACCAACTTTATACCGCGAACTTGCGCAATCCCTTTGGCCGTAGCCATGCCGATTCGCAGACCGGTAAAGGATCCTGGTCCGGAAGCTACAGCTACTGCATCGAGGTCTGCAAATTTAATTTGGGCATTTGCCAGCAGCTGGTGGATCATCGGCACTATTCGTTCTGAATGGTTGGTACCGGTATGTAAAAATGCTTCTGCCACTAATTCCGTATCACGATGAATTGCCAAGCCTGTTACTTTTGTCGCGGTGTCAATGCTTAGGACCCACAATATTGGTCACTTCCTTGATAATTTCCCTGGAGCGCACTCCGTATCCGGTAAGCTTAATGGTTCTGACAGTATCCTTAACGCTGAAATCAAGCTGCAAAATATCTGCGGGTATTAGTGCAGCAACGACTTGCGGCCATTCCACAACACATAAACCCTGACCACCAAAGTATTCGGTTAAGCCAAGCTCTTCTCCTTCTTCCAAACGGGATATGCGGTATAAATCCATGTGAAAGAAAGGCAGCCTGCCGTGATATTCATTGATTAATGTAAAGGTAGGACTGGAAATCTGTTCATTTATCCCCAAGCCCCTGCCTATTCCCTGGGCCAATGCTGTTTTACCTGCGCCCAACTCTCCCAACAGGCAGTAAACATCTCCCGGTTGGGCAACTTTACCAAGGGCGTAACCCAATTGCAT
>DATAMA010000056.1:0-1969 GCA_036260765.1 Desulfobacteria bacterium
ACATAAGGATAGCGTGAAGACCAGGATAGCACAGGATCACCTCCAATACGGATTTGGCGGCGGGATCCCGCTCCATAACAGCCCGGATATCCTTGCGTAGCCGGTTGAACATAATGATACCCCCAGATTATGTCGTGTGTCGTGTGTTGTAAGACGTGGGAATATCTTGTATTCCTTTTGCCGATATTAATACAACTACATATTATTCCTTTATCTGGTTTTTTGCGGCTTATTTTTCACGTCCTATTATTGCCTGTTCCAAACGCCTGACAACTCCATCTTGGCCAAGGATAGCCATGACCCGGTTTAAATCTGGCCCATGAGTATGCCCGGTCAGCGCGACACGGACCGGCATAAAGATTTCCTTACCCTTAACGCCCAATTCCTTACCGACTTCCTTGAGCATGCGTTTGGCTCCTGTTTCGGTGAGAGCCGGGCCCGTTGTTACTTTGGTTTTGAGAGCTTTCAACACCGCCGGGACCTTCTCTCCGGCCAGGATTTCCCTCGCTTCGCCTTCATCTATAGCAACCTTGTCATCAAAGAAAACAGCGGCGTGCTCCGTTATTTCCTCTAAACAGTTCAGATAATCACGCACTAAGGCAACCAGCATTTTTACCCACTCATATTTCTTTTCCGTAAGCGGTAAACTTATATACCCCGCCTTCTCCAAAAAAGGTATGGCCATATCGGTAATTCTTTCCAGAGGAGAAGTACGGATATAATTTCCGTTAAGCCAATTTAGCTTTTCAAGGTCAAAAACTGCAGGGCTTTTAGACACTCGCTCCAGAGAAAACTGTTCCACCATCTGCTGGAGGGGAAGCACCTCTTCTTCACCTCCGGGAGACCAGCCCAACAGTGCCAGGAAGTTGACCAGTGCTTCGGGCAGATAGCCCTTTGCCTGGTACTGCTCAATAGCGGTAGCGCCGTGGCGCTTGCTCATCTTGCTGCGATCCTGACCCAGAATCAGCGACACGTGGGCAAACTCGGGCACCTGCCAACCTAACGCTTCGTAAATTAAAATTTGGCGGGGTGTGTTTGACAGATGCTCCTCGGCTCTGATCACATGGCTGATCGACATGGTGTGATCATCAATAACCACCGCAAAATTGTAGGTGGGAATGCCGTCAGACTTTACAATAATAAAGTCTCCGATACCGCCGCAATCAAATGATACCTCACCCCTGACAAGGTCATTAAACCGGATAACGTGGTCTTCCGGGACACGGAAGCGAATCACGGGTTTTCGACCTTCCGCTTCCAGAGCGGCACATTGCTCCGGTGAGAGATCGCGGCAGCGGCCCATATAACGGACCATCTCACCTTTTGCCAATTGCTCCTCCCGCTCGGCTGCAAGCTCTTCCTCTGTGCAATAACAACGGTAAGCCTGGCCGCTTTTCAGTAAAGCATCAGTATACCGGCGATAAAGTTCGAGCCTTTCCGTCTGGCGGTAGGGGCCGTTAGGTCCCCCCACCTCGATTCCCTCATCCCAGTTCAGGCCAAGCCAGCGCAAAGCATTAAGAATATTCTCCTCAGATTCCCTGGTAGAACGCTCTAAATCGGTATCTTCAATCCGTACTATGAAAGTGCCTCCATAGTGCCGGGCAAAAAGCCAATTAAACAACGCCGATCTGGCCCCCCCGATATGAAAGGGACCGGTAGGACTCGGCGCAAAACGAACTCGTACCGGCAACATTTAGTTCCCCCTTAAGTGCAAATAAGCCCGAAGCCTCACCTCAGGCTGGTTAAATAACCCTTTTAATTCGTATTATTATATCTCCTGGTTCTACCGGCAAGCTACTCTTTTGTGTCTGAAGGTCTTTGCGCTCTCCAGTTCCCACACTGTTTCGCCACATGCTCTGTCTGGCCGGTATGTTTGAACATCCAATTAACGGAGCGGTTCCCAACTCGCACCCACATTGCTGAGTTTTTCGAACACTGCCGGCACCCTGACTGCAGAATGCGGATTTAT
>DATAMA010000075.1:0-2860 GCA_036260765.1 Desulfobacteria bacterium
AATATCATGATGCGGCGCCGGTGAAATGGCGTCAGAACCTTCCGGAATCATCCGTGTTTCAGAGACTTCCCTGCTGACCTTCTCGCCCGGCAGGTGGCCGCCAATACCCGGCTTGGCACCCTGGCCAATCTTGATTTCCACGGCTGCTCCGGCATTAAGGTAGGCTGAGTCCACCGCAAACCGGCCGGATGCTACCTGCACGATAGTGTTAGGGCCGAAAGAGTTCAGATCTTTGTGCAAACCACCCTCGCCGGTGTTCCAGAACGTGCCTTCCTGTTGCGAAGCCCGCGCCAATGACTTGTGCGCATTTAAGCTGATTGAGCCAAAAGACATCGCCGAGAACATGATAGGCACATCCAGCTCAAGCTGAGGCGGCAGTTTTGTAGCCAGCTTGCCATTGGCAAATTCCAACTTCTCCGGTTTTCGCCCGATAAACGTTTTTAATTCCATTGGTTCGCGCAACGGGTCAATTGACGGATTGGTCACCTGGCTGGCATTTAACAGGATGTGATCCCAATAAATCGGCCACGGTTTGTCATTGCCCATCCCAGTCAACAGAATACCGCCGCTCGCGGCCTGTTTGTAGATATCTCTGATGGTACGGCCGGTCCATAGCGCATTTTCCCGAAACTCCAAAGGAAAGCGCCGGATGCTTAACGCATGGGTCGGGCACATCACCACGCAGCGGTGGCAGTTAACACATTTTTTATCATCGGAAACGACCTTTTGTTCTTCCTCATCCCAGGAATGCGCTTCATTGGCACACTGGCGGACGCAAACCTGACAGTCGATACAACGATTGCGGTCTCTTTCAATCAAGAAATCAGGTGTAATTAAATCCAAACTCATATGCTGTCCACCCCTTCCAGTAAGCCAATTACCGGTTCGCCGCCCTTCGGCGCCCAAACTTTCTCCGGCTCGGGACAAATCTCACGAATCGCCGATTCTTCGCTGGCAACATAAAGGAAATCACCGTGCGTAGCGGCAACTAAGGAACGCAGCTTAATCCGGTCGTTCAAGGCCATAATTCCGTTACGGGAACCGAGAATGATCGAAAATGGACCATTTAAGAGGAGCGGGCCGTATACACTGCGAATAGCCTTAGCTGCTTCTCGCTTGTCTTCCGGAAGCCGTTCAATATCACTCCAGAATGGTGCCGCTAAAGCGGCGACTGCTACATCTATCGGTACTTTCTGTTGGCGCAGCAATAAATCGAAAGCATAGGTAATTGCTTCTGTATCAGTCTGCAACGCCAATTTGTAGTCGAACATCTCTAAATAGCGCTTGTTTGCGCCATAAGAAGAGATCTCTCCATTATGGACGATGGACCAGTCGAGCAGGGTAAACGGGTGTGCCCCGCCCCACCAGCCAGGAGTATTGGTGGGGAAACGGCCATGGGCCGTCCAGATATACGCTTTGTACTCATCCAGACGGTAAAACTCGCCGACATCTTCCGGATAACCGACCGCTTTAAACGCACCCATATTCTTGCCGCTGGAAACGACATAGGCACCTGGAATCGAGTCATTAATACTAAATACACACTTTACGACAAAATCGTCCTCGGTCAATTCAAATTCAACTAACCGTTCTTCCTTGGGGGACACAAAATAACGCCAAATCATTGGTCCGGCACCGATTCCTTTTACCTTGCGGGTTGGAATACGCTCTGCACCCTGGACCACGAAATTTCGGTTTAAAAAGTGCTCGGTATTTTCTTTAGCTGATAAATCGTCATAAAACATATGAACTGCATAATAATCAGCATATTCCGGATAAATACCGTAAGCCGCAAAACCGCCTCCAAGTCCATTCGAGCGGTCATGCATTAATGCAATCGACTTGATGATATCTTCTCCGGAGAAGACCTGGCCTTTTTTGTTCATAATACCGCTTATCGCACAACCGGACGGTATCCGGATTTCTCCTTCACGCTTGGACAACCAAACCCCTCCTCCTGATAATTCTTTGTGCCTTTTTTAACTTTTCCGCAAATTAGGGCAAAAAATATATAACAGTTTGCTCCTAATGATAAGTAGACTTATTGTCTATTATAGTCAAGGAGCAAACTGCTGACAATGAGTTTTCACTGTGTATTCAGTATAATGGCCACGGTAAATTATACAAACCCCAATTATAATAAAGTGAAATTTCACCATTATATTTATATTTATTGGCACAAAAATTCCGGATCGCCGTAAAAGTTGATCCGGAATTAGCTGTTGTTAGGATTGTTTTCCGTGGTTTGAGAATGTCAGAAGTTTACGCTGCCTCACTCGATTTGTCAAATTCGGCAATAATTTTGCTTGAGGGTTTGGGGGTAAGCAAACTAACTACCACGATTGCCACCAGACAAGCAGCAAAGCCGGGAATCATTTCATAGAGCGTGTTCTTCAAAACCGGGAAATGGGTCCAGAGGATTACCGTTGTTGCTCCGGCAACTATTCCGGCCAAGGCTCCCCATTTGGTCATGCGCTTCCAATACAGGCTTAAGAGAATCACCGGGCCGAACGAGGAACCAAATCCAGCCCAGGCATATCCGACCAACGCCAGGATAGTTTGATTGCGATTGTAGGCCAGAAACACAGCCACAACCGAAACGATCAAGACACAAAGGCGCCCTACCAGGACAAGTTCTTTATCTGTCGCCGACCGGCGGAAAAATAACTTATATAAGTCCTGCGTCAGCGAACTGGAGGTGACCAGCAATTGAGAAGAAATCGTGCTCATGATTGCCGCGAGGATTGCCGCCAGCAAGAAGCCGGTGATCACCGGCTGAAACAAAATCTTTCCTAACTCAATAAATACTGTCTCCGGATCAGCCAGTTTCAGGCCGTGGTTGGCAAAATAGGCGATTCCG
>DATAMA010000091.1:0-2058 GCA_036260765.1 Desulfobacteria bacterium
AATCAGGGTGTCGTTGGTTCGAATCCAACATGGCTCACCATTTGCTGCTTACATGCGGGTGTAACTCAGTGGTAGAGTGTCACCTTGCCAAGGTGAAAGTCGCGAGTCCGAATCTCGTCACCCGCTCCATTAGTAAACTAAATCCCTCGTTTCCCAAAAGTCTGTTGCCGTTGTAGCTCAGTCGGTAGAGCGTATCCTTGGTAAGGATAAGGTCACCGGTTCAATCCCGGTCAACGGCTCCATGCGGATGTGGCGGAATAGGCAGACGCGCACGTTTGAGGGGCGTGTGGGTAACACCGTGTGGGTTCAAGTCCCACCGTCCGCACCAAATTAAAAATCGTTCGTGGAGAAGTACTCAAGTGGCTGAAGAGGACGGTTTGCTAAACCGTTAGGGTGGGTAACTGCCGCGCGGGTTCAAATCCCGCCTTCTCCGCCATTCATTTCTCACTATTCCTCGATAGCTCAATGGTGGAGCAACCGGCTGTTAACCGGTAGGTTGTAGGTTCGAGTCCTACTCGGGGAGCCATGGCAGGGTAGCCAAGTGGTTAAGGCAAGCGGTTCATACCCGCTCATTCGAGAGTTCGACTCTCTCCCCTGCTACCAAACATGCGGGTGTAGCTCAATGGTAGAGCACTAGCCTTCCAAGCTAGCTACGTGGGTTCGATTCCCATCACCCGCTCCAACTGAAAATCTTAATGACCTGGTTGTCAGGTCATTTTTTATTGCTTGTGTTATCTGCGTTTAAAAGGGCAGGGCCAAACGAGTTTTATGTTTGGCCCTGCCCTTTTTTAGAATACCGTCTGATAATCTTCACGTAAGGTTTTATTAACCATTATCGCTGCTCTTACTCCTTCTGCCACTGCAAGTGAAACCTGTTCAGACGAATTGATAACATCACCAATTGCGTAAACGTGTTCAATACTGGTCTTCATATCTTTGTCGACCAGAATGTGACCATTTGGAATTGTTGTTACTCCCAGGCCAAGGGCAAGCTTATTATTTGCCTTCGACCCAGCGGTGGATAGGCCAAATTCAACTTCCCGTTCGCTGTTATCGGCAAAGATCAACGCGCTTAATTGGCCTTTGTTACCCTGTAACTCTTTGATCGGTGTCTCGATCCGGTCGATTCCGTTACTTTTCAGTTTGGCCAAATACTTCTCATCAATACTTAATTGTTCTCCATTACTGGCGATAAAGACCTGCTTACTAAAGGTCAACACCCTTAAAGCAGCGTCCGCTGCCGCATTTCCTTTCCCGAATACAACAACCTTTTTACCGATTAATTCATAGCCATCACAATCAAGGCAGTGGAAAATAGACCTTCCAAGGAAGTCAAATACGTCGGGTACATTAGGCGTGTTATCCGAAACACCGGTAGCAAAAATTACTCGTCGCCCAGTAAACGCCTGATTTCCGGCTTCAACCGTAAATTGCCCGTCCTGTGTTTTTTTGACGGCAGTCGCTTCTGCCTGAATGATTTTTACCCCATATTTTTCCGCCTGATCTCGTCCCAATTCAAGCAGTTTCTTACCGGCAATCCCGTCCGGAAAGCCAAGATAGTTATGGTAGTTAAGCGCAAAAGAAGCCCTCTGCTTCCCCCGGTCAAATAGAAGAACTGAACGGTTAGACCGGGCTAGTTGAATAGCTGCGGAAAGCCCCGCCGGTCCAGCACCGATAATCACAACGTCAACCATTGCCTCACCTCATTACCGAACTCTAAAACTAGCGTTCCCCACACGGTGTTACGGCATGTCTAATTAAACAAAAAACTAGACAATATCCAGCAGTTGATGGGCAGAGTTAAAGAAACGGCGGTATGCTAGCAACCCGACAATCACACCGGAAATTGATACCGTCGCTGAAAGCATAAAAGTGACTAATATTTGATACCTTATTGCCTGTAACGGACTCGTCCCGGCGAGGATCAAACCTGTCATCATCCCGGGCAACTGTACGATTCCCAGCGTTTTCATTGAATCTATATTGGGAATTAATCCGGCTTTAATTGAAGAACGTAAAATTGTGTCCATCGCTTGCCTCGAGGTTGCCCCCAAAGCT
>DATAMA010000092.1:0-4607 GCA_036260765.1 Desulfobacteria bacterium
AACGCCACTGATGCCAGATCAATCACCATCTGCTTTTCAGCCGCCACTCTCAGCCCAAAAATATTTGCTGTTTTACTGATGTCATGCACCTGCCTGGCAAGCTTGTTTTCTTGTTCTTCACTTAAACTACCATCTAGCAAATCTTTAACATCAACATTGACCAGGCGTGCCTTGTATTCTTGTTGTAGGTAGTCCAGTTGAGCCCGGGTTAGTGCGGTCGCGCTTCCGGAAACAACCATTACCTTGCCTTTGTGCTCCGCCTTTGCTTTACCCAGAGAACTGAGGATAATCGCTTCGCTAAACGGCCCGGGATCCACGGCGACGATCTTTAAGCCGGTCTCTTTAACCGCTTCCGCAATGTTTGCAATGTCTCCGTCGCTAACTGCATCAAAAATTATGATCCGCTTACCGTTTGCGGCCTCAGTCTTGATCCGGTAGATCAGTGTTTTCTGCCCGGCCAGCACTTTGTTTAGCGGAATTAACCCAATTGGCAAGGTAGTTTGTGCCGCAATCACTTCTGCCACTGAAGAGCTGCGTACCGGAGTTTTAGCGTCTACACCGGCATCCGTTTGTTGGACCGGCATGCCGTTAACCAACAAGTAGCCGCCAACATTAATACGTCCGGTTTGCGGCCAAACGGGCACAACCATCGCCACATATTCATCACCAAGCGCAGTTAGCGCGGCTTCAATCTCAATGCCCAAATTACCCCGAATAGTACTGTCGATCCGTTTACAGAAACAAGTGACGCCTTGCTCCCGCATCGTCGCCGTTACTTCAAATACACGGGAAAAGGCTTCTTCCGCGGGAATCCCTCTACTACAGGTGTTAACCACTACTCCGTTGCAGGAATTCAGGTCAATATGGCCCACAGTCTTATAATTTACAGCGCTAAAAACTTTTAGCCCATCTTTCACCAGCAGGACTCCGGTACCATTGCCTCCGGTCAAATCGTCAGCGACTACCACAAACTTGTCCATATCTTTGCTCCTTATTCTGCCTGGGCTAGGATTACTTTGATTCCCATTTGTTCCAATTTAGCAACGCTCGGTGAACTTAACTGATTGTCGCTGATAACGGAATGAACCGATTCAAATCCGCAAATCTTGCTGAAAGCGCGCCGGCCAAATTTAGTGTGATCTGCGGCGATCACGACCTGATTAGCGCTATTGATCATTGCTTTTTTCAAATGTGCTTTGGCCAACGTCGGCGTGTAGAGACCACTGGCCAGATCGATAGAAGGAGTGCCAATAAACGCAATATTGACGCTGATTGTTTTCAGAAAGGTCAAGGCCTCTTCACCCAGGCAACAATAGGTCTCACACTGCACCATTCCGCCGGTAGTCAGGACTTTGAAGCCCGGAACATCTGCCAACTCGATAGCAATTTTAAGATCAGGCGTAACTATGGTTAAGCCGTTTTTTTGCTTTTTGAGCTGTTTGGCAATTTCCAACGCAGTAGATCCGGCATCAAGAATCAGCGTATCACCGTCTTTAACTAAGGCCGCCGCTGCTCGGGCGATTTGCCGCTTTAAATCAATATTAGAAATTGCTTTAAACCGATAAGGCACTTCGCGGGCAAAGGAACCGTTGGCCACTGCCCCTCCGTGTGCCCGCTCCAATAAGCCGTTAGCGTCTAAAGCATTAAGGTCGCGCCTGATCGTCATTCCGGAAACGCCGAAATATTCTGCCAATTCAGCAACCTCAGCACGGCCTTCCCGGCTAATGAATTCCAAGATCCTTTTTCGTCTCTCAGCAGTCAGCATGGTTAAAGGTCCTTTCTAAACCACCCTGGAGCCTAATCGTAGTGTTTTAAACTGTTTACTTTAAGCTGTTCAACTGTGTTCGTATTAGTTCACAACTGTTAATTCGACCAGTTTAGTCAAAATCCTGCAACTATTTGTCGGAAAATTTGACCTTTTAAACAAGTTCAGAAAAAGTCCGATTATTTAATTTATCCCGGATGGAAAATTTACGTTTATACATTGGGTAACTTTTTGTTTTATAATCATATCTATAAGACACAAAAATAAGATGCAAAAACACTGCCATCCGGAGGTTAACCATGCATACTATTTTAATTATGCTCAGCATGATTTTTGCAAGTATCCTGCACTTTTTTGGCTTTAATTCCTCACAACTGCCGCAAATCTCAAATCAATTGGCCTCTACGGCTGCTTATTCTCAGTCAGTAGCCAAAGATGTGTCTGCCAGTGCCAACGCTATCAGCAGACAAATTCATTCCTCGCAAGCCTATGTCAAAACAATTCTCCGCAGCCTGCCGAAACCCCACGCAACATTAGTACAAAAAGCCTCAAACACCATCACCATCGTTGCCGGGGACGCCGGGGTATCCAGGAATACTGTGCGTAGAGCCACAAATATGGTGCAAACCTATTCCTTGCCGATTCTCAAGCAGAACCTGAACCTAGCGCCTGCGAATAATGTTGACATTGTGCTGTTTTCTTCTTCCGGCACCTATGCTAATGCCTTGCGTAAGGCCGGTGTACCGGGAAATGAGATTGATTCAATGCTTTCCAACACCGGCGGAATTACGATCGATTCGGACATCTGGATTCCACTTTACAATTTGCAGGATCGTTCGATGCTCGCCAATGTCCTAACGCATGAACTTACCCATGTTATCTTCAATCAGGCCGGTATCGGCGATAAATTACCCACATGGATCAACGAAGGGATGGCCTGGTACGACGGACTCGCCGCCCAAGATCAAATCAATCCAGCGGAAACCCAGGCGATAATCAGCTCGCTGCGCGGTGACGTGATCAAGGCCGGCAGAACCGGTAAGTTGTTGCCGCTAAGTGCGAGTGAAGAGGATATTTTGCAGGCGTCTTACAACGTTGAATTCGAAGACTACATCGCTATGCATTATCTGATTCAACATCAGGGAATCGCTAAAGTACAGGCGTTTTTCCATCAGGTAATTAACGCCAGCGTTAACCGAAGTTTTATGAACCAATTTCAAATGTCGACTACCGCCTTTGAAAATCTCATTTATCAGCGGTTATAGGTAGTCTTACGCGGCGCTAGGCCATCCTTGGCCGTCGGTACTATCTTCCGTTGTCCTTGTCAATATTGGCAAGGTTATATTCTGGTAGTATTAAAAAAACGACTTGGCTCTTGCTTAAGGCATGAACTGAACCCCTAAATCCGGACATTGAAAGAAAAAGACCTCCTATTGTAGAATTTAAGAATCTACAATGGGAGGTCTTTTTATGTCCGGCAAGCGTGGAATGAAACATTTTGGGGAAGCCATCATTGAAGAAGTGCTAAAGATGAAAGAAAATGGAATGACCAATCGTCAAATTGCAGAACACTTTAATTTGAGAAACGTTCGGGCGGTTAAGAGTCTAGTAAATAGGCATAATCGGAAGCAAAATTCCCTAGAGGCAGGAATCATATTACGCCCAAAAGGTAGACCAAGGAAAGGCTCCGGTTTAACCACCGATCAGAAAAAGGACAATGAGATTAAACGGTTAAAAATGGAGAATGAACTTCTGCGTTCTTTTCTTCAAATCGCTGGAAGGAGGTGAAGCAGTCCGTAAAATATTTAGCGATATATCGTCACAGAGATAAGTATTCGATTACGGCCATGTGTAAGTTTTTTGCGGTATCACGCAGCGGATATTACGATTTCTGTAAGAGGCTGGATAAGTCGGACAAGGATGAACCCTTAGCGCAAATGATACAAGAGTGCCAGGAACGTGCCGGTAAAACATACGGCTATCGACGAGTTAAGATATGGTTGTATCGAAACAAGCAGCTATTAGTAAACCACAAAGCCATATTACGAATCATGAATAAATATGGCCTATTGGCCGAAATACGACGACGCAAAAAATATAAGCGAATGGGCGAGCAAATACATAAGTACGAGAATCTTCTAAATCGAGAGTTTCATGCTAATAAACCTAATCAAAAGTGGGTTACCGATATTTCCTACATTCATACAGGACAAGGCATTCTGTATCTATCCATGATCCGAGATCTGTTTGACGAAAGCATAATCGCATATAAGGTCGGCACAGAGCAAACTGTTAATCTCGTAATTAATACTGTTAAAGCCGCTATACAAAAAGAAGGGGTCACTGAAGAGCTGCAACTCCACAGTGACCAAGGGTTTCAATACACTTCAACCGGGTATTTCGACCTAACCAAAGAGTACGGCATTACACCGTCTATGTCAAGAAAAGGGAATTGCTATGATAACGCAATGGCTGAAAATTTCTTTGGTATTCTAAAATCGGAGTGTATCTATAGGCATAAGCCGAAGACTTTGGATGAGGCCCGACAACTAATTGCTGATTATATTTACTTCTACAACCATGAACGTATTCAGCTTAAAACAAAACTGACACCGCTCGAAAAACGATGCCAGTTTGCTTAAATCCATGAAATTCTATGATAGGCTTTTTTAATACTGTCCGTTGGACAGGGTTCAGTTCATTGGTTGGCCAAGCTTGAGGCATTTATTTATCTGAGTTAACCAATTTTCAGGCTTCTAAACTACAAAACTTTGGATAAGAAACTTTTCGTCCGCTCGTTTTTCGCTCGTTCAAAAATATCTTGCGGCAAACCTTCTTCGAC
>DATAMA010000107.1:0-2935 GCA_036260765.1 Desulfobacteria bacterium
CTGTCGGTAATCCGGAGATCACCAGACCACTGACGAAAGCAACTGCCCCCGGAATTACCTCGAGGTTGATATCTTCCTGTACAGCCTTTTTAACCAAGATTTCTCCAGGGTCGGAAATTCCCGGTAATCCGGCATCCGACACCAGCGCTAGGTCCCTGCCGGCTTTCAGATGTGCGATCAATTCTTCTGACTTGCTTTGTTCGTTATGACGGTGGTAACTAGTTAATGCAGTCTTTATCTGAAAGTGATTAAGCAACTGCCTGGTATGTCTCGTATCTTCTGCCGCAATCAATGGTACGGCCGCTAGGACATCCAAAGCTCTTAACGTAATATCTTTTAAATTGCCAATTGGTGTTGCACATAAAAACAAACGCCCGGACAAACTACTTCGACCTACTTTCCAACCCGCGGCCTTCATAATATACAGCTTGCATTTCCGGATTCAT
Organism: Desulfobacteria bacterium; assembly: GCA_036260765.1. Taxonomy (GTDB): domain Bacteria; phylum Bacillota; class Desulfitobacteriia; order Desulfitobacteriales; family JAJXUE01; genus DATAMA01. The sequence continues at coordinate 447 of DATAMA010000107.1, forward strand.
CTCCCCGCCGACCCGATAAAGCAAGAGAGGCCGTTCCACCCTTATCCGGTCAGCAACCCCTTTCTGACACTCAAGAAGGACAACGCTTGCCTCTTTCTTCTCGTTATGATGTACAAAACGCAGCCGGGTTACCCCCAGCTTGTACATAGCTACTGCAGCCAATGCCTCGGAAAGACCTGACGCCCGGTAAACCAGGGCCAAAAAGCCCTTATGCCTAAGCAAACGGCTCGCGGCTGTGACCACATCCACAATCCCGCCGGTAAGATTGGAACGGGCAGTAGCACGGTGAACGTCGGCTGAAATAACCCCGGCTGAAGCTTTAAAGTAAGGCGGATTTGCGGTTACCAAATCCCAGTTGTCCGCCGGTAGCATGCATTGTCTTAAATCTTCTGTCTTAATCTGAATCGTCTCGCTAAGTGAATTTAGCCTTACACTGCGTTCGGACATCTCGCTCAATTTGGGCTCAACTTCAATTGCCGTAATTTTCAGGTCGCTTGCCCGCGTTGTTAACAACAGTGGAACAATCCCGCTGCCGGAGCATAAATCACACACTTTCCAACCGTTTTGCACGCGTGGGAAATTCGCCAGCAGAACACCTTCTAAACCGAATTTGGGCAGCGTGTCATTTTGAATAATGCGCAAATGGTTCCTGTTTAATTCATCAATGCGTTCACCCGGTTGTAACTCGTTCAAGGTTCTTCTTTTCTCAGAAAGCTCATACAGAAAAGGCAGTCTCCCTTACGCGACTGTCCGAAATGTAAATGGCACACGTGAAACCCCTCATTATAAAGGCGGACGAGGTTTTCATAGCCTGCCCCTTGAATCCGTGCGGCATTCGCAACAACTTTTGCCTTTTCGGCATCATCAAATGAGCAGAGTTCCCGTTTAAGCCGTTCGTTTTCTTCCTCTAAACTACGAGAATATACCTGTAAACGTTGTACTTCCTGCAAAAGAGTCTGTAACTTTTCTTCAACCTCCGCCAATGCCTGGGTTAACTGCATCATTCCATCTTTGCCCCTTTTTCTGCAGACTCCTCACTTTCTCCTTCGTAAACGCAGTTTTCATATTTCAAACAGCACATCAACCGTCCACAGATTCCGGAAATTTTGGTTGGGTTAAGTGAAAGCCTTTGATCTTTGGCCATCCTGATTGATACAGGCTCAAAATCCCCCAGGAATGATGCGCAACACAAAACCCTACCGCAGGAGCCCACTCCTCCCAACATCTTTGCTTCATCCCGGACTCCAATTTGTCTTAACTCAATCCTTGTTCTGAATATGGCAGCTAAATCCTTCACTAACTCACGGAAGTCCACCCTTCCCTCCGCAGTAAAGGAAAAAATAATTTTATTACCGTCAAAGGTATACTCTACATCAACCAACTTCATCGGTAACTGGTGTTCCATGATCTTGCGTAAACAAATCTGAAACGCATCGCTCTCCTTGGCATGATTAGCCTCTACCTGAACACAATCAGCCTCCGATGCTTGGCGAATTACCTTTTTTAAGGGTGGAACTACTTCCTCTTCCGATACCAATTTGGGAAAAACTACTACTTCACCGAATTCAACGCCCCGGGCTGTCTCTACAATTACCTTGTCTTCCAAGGTCAATTCAAGCTCATCTGGGTCAAAATAATATATTTTACCTGCACGTTTGAACCTAACGCCCACAACCTTGATCATTCAATATCCCCCTAACCCTAAGCCAATTTTGCCAGGCCAACGCCGATTGTATCCAATAAAAGCTTGGTATTAGCCTGTCTACGTTGATACTCTACAGCTTTTTCAACGAGGTCAAGTCCTTCATTCAGCTTATCTTGATTAATATTTACCGCTTGTAGCGCCGCCAAAATATCTATGTTTACAATTAACTCTTCGGGACCGCCAAGCTTACGGATATAAATATCTTTCAGCAAAAGCAGAATTTGCCTCAGCAACTGTGCAATATCAGTTTTCTCTTTATCGATCACGTCTATTAGTTTGTAAACGCGAAAATAATCCCGGCTAAACGCAGCCTGCAAGAAATTAACGGCTTGTTCCCTGACTAATCCTAAACTCTCGTCGTTAACAATTTTTAGTGCCTCGCCAAATGAACCGCCTGAAACCGCCGCTGCAAGTTGCGCTTTTTCCCGCGTAAACCCTTGCGTAACTAATAGCCGGCCAATTTCTTTTTTGTCCATTTGACTAAAATTGACCCGCTGACATCTAGATAACACTGTCGCCGGAATAGCAGCACAATTATCCGAGAGCAAAATAAACACTACATTTTCTGGCGGTTCCTCCAGTAGCTTAAGCAAACTATTACTCGCCTGAATTGTAGCCTTATGGGCATCATCTATGATAAACACTTTACGGCGTCCTTCATACACCTTGGTGTAAGCCATCTTTTGCATCTGCCTGGCCTGTTGAATTTTAATACTAGCGCCATCCGGCTGTACATAAATAATATCCGGGTGATTTTGATGCAGGGCCTTCTTACAAGAAGGAC
>DATAMA010000116.1:0-3428 GCA_036260765.1 Desulfobacteria bacterium
GCGCAACACCTCATTCTTGTCCCAATGGTCCAAGTCTTTTCCACCGAGCCGCACCACGCCTGATTTCGGTTTCAGCAAGCCGTTAAACTGTTGAAACAGCGTTGTTTTACCGCAGCCATTGGCTCCTAATAGGGCGATGCATTCCCCTGCTCGCACCGTAATGTTCACATTATGTAATACTTCCTGCCCGCCCGGGTAGGCAAAGCAGAGATTAATTGCTTCCAAAAGTGCCATTCGCTCGTCACCTCATTTCACGTTAACACTAGCGTATTATTACCCAAGCAGCTAACAAGAGTCCCAAACCAAGTAAAGTAAGGGCACAGTCCAGTCGCGTAAGCTTACGCTCATAACTGACCTTTATCCTGCCATTATACCCTCGGCATTGCATCGACTCCCAGAGGCGTTGACTCTTGTCAAATACGCGCGTGAACAAAACTCCGCCGATTAATCCTGTTGTCTTAACGGTCCGCCACCAGGATCCATAGCCCAAACGCATGCGCTGGGCCTTTTGCAAGCGCTCAAACTCCTCCAAAAGTACGAACAAAGATGAGTAAGCCAGCGTCATTATCTCAATAATTCCTAACGGTACCCGATACCAGGCTAAAGCGCTCACCCACTCCTGAACGGAGGTTGAAAGCGCCAACACCTGCATGGCACAAAATCCGCCGAATACACGTCCAGCGAGCAAGGCGCCGCGCAGCAGGCCCTGGTTCGCTATGTTTAAGTGAAATGGTCCCACACTTAAGCTGATTAACCCGTTTGGTCCGGGCACAAACAGTTGCGTCAGCCAAACAAACAGCGCAATTAACAATCCTGCCCTTACCCGCTGCCAAATAGTGTGATACGGCACCCCTGCAGTCTTAAGCAGAACGAGACAACCAAGGCCGATTAACCAGGGGAGTTTCCAGCTGCCTGCTCCAACCACCGTAATCAGGGCACACATCGCCAACAACAGCTTTACTCTGCCGTCAACTCTTCTCAGGTTGGTCTGGGGAAGGTCTAACGGTAGTAAATGCGCGCTCATTTGCTCCCTCTCCTCGTCTCTTGTCCCCTTGCCTCTTCGCTCCTGTCTTTGACCTTACTCTGTGCGCCAAACAGGTCATGGCAATTATAACCGAGCCAAAAGCCGGCGACAGCACCCCCCAGCGCAAAAATGAATAACTGTAAATCACTTGGCGCCGTATTAAACAGCGGCTTTGTTTCCTTCGCGCCAACCTCGGCAGCATACTTGTTAGCAACCGCACTAACCTGATCATCAGCCCCAGGCATGGAGACGTTTTTGGTTACCATAAAAACGACTGCCAGGATCGCTAACACTAACAGCCATCTCCAGTTACGCCTCATGTCTGTACGCCCCCTCACCTTTATCAGGTTTTAAGACCCCCAGCATAATCAACATATCCGGGCGATGCTCGGCGATATACTTAAGCACAAAGCCGGTAAACAGACCTTCTATGACTGCCAGTGGGGCCTGCGTTGGTAGAAAACCCGTAAAAATAATTAGGAAAATATCGCCTACCGGGTGAACACCGTGAATCGCCAGCGCTAATTGAATGGATGTCCCCAGATAAATGACTATATCCCCCAGTAAACCTGCTATCAATCCAGCGTAAAACAGGCTGCCGCCGAGCTTGCGTATTCCCCAGAAAAGCAGCCAGCCGGTTAACCCGCCAAATACCCCCATCGTCAATGTATTGGCCCCTAACGTTGTAATCCCGCCATGCCCGAAGAATACCGCTTGAAAAAACAAGGCAACTAAGCTAACTAAGCTCGTAATCCAGGGTCCCAGTAAAATAGCGCCCAGCGGTGTTCCCCCCGGGTGGGAACTAGTCCCGGTAATCGGCACTGGAATGGGCAGCAGGGAAACCAGGAATATGCCGGCGGTCATCATCCCGGTAAACTGCTTAATCATGGGAACTTCCTTACTTTTTCTGGTTAAGTCCTTTAGTCCGGCTGCTACAAATACACTTGCTCCCACTCCATAACCCAACGCGTAAGGTGCAGGCAGTAACCCCTCTGCAATATGCATTTCTCTATCTCCCCCTGCGCAAAAATTAAAAGACAACCTAAGCGTTACCGTTCCTACAGTAACACCAGGTTGCCTCGAGTACCGTTCTTCTTCACTCCCAAGCCGCACTCGCATCTTTGGGAATGAATCCCGAAAAACAAGACAATCAGCCGCATGGCCCGGGCCTCCCTCAAGAAGCCCTAGATAAAATTATTAAAGCCTCCACCAATGGTGGAGGCTAATGACCAAATCGCCAGCTCCCATCTTCCGTGGGTAAAGCGTTGAAAAGCAAGCAGGTCTCCTGGCTCAGGTTCCTTGCAAGCTGCCCCTTCCCGGATAACTCCAGTGGTAATGGCAGCCGCTCCCCATTTACAGTGGCGGGACCGCGCCGGATTTTCACCGGCTTCCCTGTCGATTTCAAACTGAAATCTCTTGCTTTCACTATTTATTTCCTTATTTAGGATAGCACATCCAAATGGATTGGTCAATCCTCGCAAAGCAGGATTAACGGTGCGCGTAGATCTCTGGTTTCAATATCCCGATATATGGCAAATGGCGAAATTGTTCATCGTAATCAAGCCCATACCCAACTACAAACTCATCCGGAATCGAAAAGCCGTTATAATCAGGATGTACATCAACTTTTCGGCGTCCAGGCTTATCCAGCAAAGTGCACACCTTTACACTTTTCGGTCCCCTGGTCCGCAGATTCTCCAGCAGATATTTAAGCGTCAAACCGGTATCGACAATGTCCTCAACAATAAGAATGTGGTAGTTATCGATGCTCCGTTCCAAGTCCTTCATAATGCGCACCACACCAGACGATTCCGTCGAGGCGCCATAGCTGGAAACAGCCATAAAATCTAGCGTAAGTGGCGTCTTGATCTTGCGCACCAGGTCACTCATAAAAATAATAGCGCCCTTCAGAATCCCAACAACCAGTAATTGTTGTCCCTGATAGTCCTTACTGATCTGTTCGCCGAGTTCCGTAACCTTCGCTTCAAGTTCTTCAGCTGTAAATAAAACCCTATCTATTGCAGATTCCATATTTGTCCCTCCAGTGGCACAATTATAGCAATTGACCCGGATATTGTCAAAACGGCTGCCGTTTTTGTTCGCTACTACACTTTCATGCACTCTACGCAACTGCAATCAAACAACCGCGCCTCAAACCTCTGAGGCGCGGTCTTTAATCACTATTGAATTGGGGCTTTTATCTGAATACCTTGGCCGAAATCTTTGAAATTAACCGTCATGGTCAGAACACTATTTGGTTTGACCTTACTCTTAGCTTGCAACACTCCTTTTACCAAGTAATTATTCCTAGTGCTTACGTACAAAGTATAACTAAAATCGGTCCAAAGTGTTTCCATCAACTGGTTTTGGATACTGGGCGATAGGCGAAACTCCTGTACCTTTT